>CAIWXG010000340.1 GCA_903916555.1 uncultured Bacteroidota bacterium | reverse complement strand
ATAGGTCTAAGCAGCCTATTAAATTTCTACTATTGTAGATTATCATGGATATTTTTAAAGATAGTTTGTCTAAGCAGCCTATTAAATTTCTACTATTGTAGATACAGTCACGAAACTACTTTTTTCAGTGTCTAAGCAGCCTATTAAATTTCTACTATTGTAGATTACACTCCTGATTTGTAAAGAACTCAGGTCTAAGCAGCCTATTAAATTTCTACTATTGTAGATCACTGCCTCATGTATTATGTCGCCTTGTCTAAGCAGCCTATTAAATTTCTACTATTGTAGATCTTATGGTAAAAAAGTTCCTTATTTTAAGTCTAAGTAGCCTATTAAATTTCTACTATTGTAGATAGTAATTCTATTATAATAATCTTTTTGTCTAAGTAGCTTATTAAATTTCTACTATTGTAGATGTTTGCGTTGCTTTTTGTAAGGTATCATTATAGCATAAAATATAGTAGTTGTAAGCACACCTACAAGGCTGCCTACATATACATCTTCAAAAAAATGTGCAGTAAGATAAATGCGAGAATAGCCAACAAAAAGTGCTATAAAAAAAAATAGTAATCCATATTTTCTTTTATTAACAGGTAATAAAAATGAAAGGAAACACAATAAACTAAAAGCACCCTCTGTGTGTCCGGATGGAAAACTTCTGTTATATAAAACAGGCCATCCTGTTACATAATGTATCCATTGTGCATTATGGAAATAGTTTATTGGTCTTGGCTCATCATAGTAAAATTTTAATAATTGTTGCAAAAAGAAAGGAATAATATTACACAATAAGGCTGTAACAAAGTACCACCAAGTACGATATTCATTATAAATAAATAAGAAAAGCAATACAGGTATTATTATTTCTGCTTGCCCTATCCAGGTAATATAGTAAATAAATGAATCAATAATAGCATTCGAGTTTGTATTTACGACCCTAAAAAGCTCCTCTTTTGTAAAAAAAAATTGTAACGCTCCTGCTGCTATTATCCAAATAAAAAAAGGATAAAAGAAGTAAGGATTAAACGTTATAAATTGTTTTTTAGTCAATTGTATGATTTTTTAAACGAAATAATACAAATATATTTATTTTTTTCCATGCCCTTAAATAGGTTTCTTTACTAAATATAGGCGAATCGTTTCGTGCTGCTTTAATAAGCATAAAAGCAATTGGCAATAATAAGAATGTAGACAACCACATACCCAAAAATGGTGTTAAAGAACCTGACTTGCTAAGTTTTTCACCGGTAATATTTATTAAATGGAATGTTACAAAAAATATGATTGCAATTACCATAGGCATTCCTAAGCCACCTTTACGTATAATAGCACCAAGTGGTGCACCTACTAAAAAAAGTAAAATACAAGCAAATGAAAGTGTGAATTTACGCTGCCATTCCACATCATATTTTATTGCATTATCATTTTGTATTTTTTTTTCGATTGTAGCATTATCTAAAAGCCCTTTAAAATTACGAACATTATTTAAGGCTGCTTGTAATGAGGTTGCTTTTAAAGAATCGGGTATATAATTGAGGAATGAAGAATCATATTTTTTAGGTAAGTGGCTATTTTCATCAATTTTTTTACTAATTTTTTCTCCATCAGTATTACTGCTATTAAAAGAAATATAGGTTACTAAATTACTATTAATGTTTCTTGCAATTTTGTTTTTTATATGCTTAATGCTGTCTATTTGCTCTGCAAGTTGTTTAATATCCATCATTTGATAAGCATTTTTAAACATACCTTCATCTGTGCGGGTAAATTTAAAAGAAGATAAATCAAATACTTTATCCCATTTTGCGAAATGCATTCTTGTTTGCGATAATTCGGGGTCATGAACACCATGCTCATAGTTTTCTTCGTATCGCCAGCCATCTTTTAGTTTAAAAATAAGGGATAGTTTATCAGCTGCTGGTATCATTTCGCCTTCTTTAGCCAATATAACTTTTATATTGCCTAAATTATCAGAATGGTCATAAATAATTACATCTCTAATTGTGTGTCCATCAGGGTCTTTACTGCCTACTCTTATAGAGTAATTTTGAATTTCATTATTAAACTGATCGGGACGGATATTTAAAGTAGGTTTTGAATTGCGTACATCATAAAGTAAAGAAAGCGCTTTAAGATTTGCAACCGGTATAATATTATTACTAAATAAAAAAGCCAAACCTGAAATAAATATCATGCAAATGAAAAGAGGTCGCATAAACCTTAATAAGGAAATGCCTGATGCCTTTATTGCTATTAGTTCAAAATTTTCGCCTAAACTACCAAAGGTCATTATTGAGGAGAGTAAAATACTAAGTGGTAAAGCAAGCGGAACTAATGTTGCAGACATGTACACAAGCAATTGAAGTATCATCCAAATACTTAAACCTTTTCCAATCAGCTCATCCATGTAAAGCCAGAAAAACTGCATTACAAGCACAAATAAGGATACAAAAAAAGTAACAATAAACGGACCAATAAACCCACTTATTATTAATTTGTCCAGTTTCTTTAGCAATATTCAAAATATTTTGCTACAAACTTACATAAAAACACGCGCTATTTATTTTTATAAGTCAGGATTAACTTTTTTACTTGAATAATTGAGTGGATAATATATTTGTTTGATATGATAATACTGAAAGAAGTGGATACTTTTTAATGATAGTTTTGCTCTGCAATATATACATTAATCACAATGTGCATTACAGAGCAAAACATTAACATTTATTTTAAGTCTGATAATTAATTTCTATAGTATATATACCGAAAATAACTATTATATAATAAATTATTATTATAAAAATAGTAAATGAAAAAATAGGATTTGACTTTTGCCGAAACAAAAAAATATAATATAAATAATAAAAAAACTTTAT
>CAIWXG010000339.1 GCA_903916555.1 uncultured Bacteroidota bacterium | reverse complement strand
CATTTTTTATTAAATCTAAACACTTCGCAAGGTGGTCTTGATTTGTGGAATTTTGCGCTGCTTCATTTTGCCCATTTTGGGGTTTGTTAATACGAATAGTTTTTTTTTATTTATACAAACTTTTTTAACATTAATATCAGTACTATTTTATGTAAATCTTCGTTTGAACATAGTAAAATAAAATGTTTTTAAATTTTACGTATTTAATAAATAGGAAAATAGCTTACTACTTTCTACTTTTGACTTTCTACTATAAAAAACAGACAAAAGATAAATTATGCAATTTGATTTTAAGAAAATAAGATTTGACCTCTTAGCAATTGTTCTTTTTTTAATCCTTTCGTTCGCATATTGTTATCCGCAATTGCAGGGTAAAAAATTAAATCAGCACGATAATATTAACTGGCAAGGTATGGCACGCGAGGGTATGCAATACCACGATTCTACCGGTAAAGATGTATTATGGTCTAATAGTATGTTTGGCGGTATGCCTACTTATACAACCTATGTTGGTTGTGCCAATACCAACTATGTAGGGTATGTACAAACATTTTTAGAAGTAGTGGGTAAACCTGCCTATTTTTTCTTTATTGCTATGCTGTGTTTTTATTTATTGGTGCGTGTTTTGGGGGTAAATAACTGGTTGGGTATAGTAGGGGCGGTGGCTTATGCTTTTGCATCGTATAATGCAATTATTATTGGTGTAGGGCACGATACTAAAATGCTTACTATGGCTTATTTACCGGCAGCTTTGGCAGGTATTTATCTTATATACCAACAAAAATGGTGGTCGGGTGCAGCAATAACAGGCATTGCATTCGGACTCATTTTTACTAATAATCACTTTCAGGTTATCTACTATTCAATAATAATGTTCTTATGCTTTGGCATAGCAATGTTTTTTATAGCATTAAAACAAGGAAAAATAAAGGAATTTTTCATTTCGAGTGGTGTCGTTTTAGTAATAACATTAATAGGTATTGGGCCAAGTATGACATCTATATTTACTACAAGTGAATATACATCTGAAACCATGCGTGGAGGTAACAGCGAGCTTTCGGGGCACGATAAAAAAGCAAACGGTGGTTTAGATAAAGATTATGCTTTTGCTTGGAGCAATGGTATTGGTGAAACATTTTGCTTAATGGTTCCATATTTATATGGTGGTTCTAACGATGAAAGTTTGGGCGAGGGTTCTAAAACGTATCAAAAATTAGTAGCTATCGGTGTGCCTCCTGAAAAAGCAGAACAGTTTTGCAGTCGCTTACCAATCTATTGGGGCCCGCAACCGTTTATTGGCGGTCCGGTTTATTTTGGTGCTATTATTTGTTTCTTATTTGTTTTTGCATTGCTCATAATGCGTTCGCCGCATAAATGGTGGATATTAATAGCATGTTCCATTTGTATCATTATGTCGTGGGGTAAGCATTTTGCCGGTGTCAACTATTTCTTGTTCGACCATGTACCTATGTTAAATAAATTCCGTACCCCGTCTATGATTTTAGTTATACCCCAGTTTTTATTCCCATTATTAGGTGTTTTGGGTATTAATGAACTGATAAAAGGCGATTTCAAAAAAGAGTGGTTGGTAAAAAGATTGCTCATTTCTACTATTATTACAGGTGGTATTTGTTTAATTATTGCTATAGGCAGTTATACTTTTATAAATTTCAAGTCGGCAAACGATGAAGGAACGCGCCAGCAGTTTTCATCTATGTTTTTACAAGGTAATAATAAAGAAGCAGTGCAACAGGCAAACGATTTGGCATCACAACTAGTAAGTGCCATACAGGCAGATAGAGCCCCTTTTGCAGCTAATAGTGCCTTAATAAGTACTTTATTTATTATATTGGCAGCTTTATGTATTTGGGGCTTTATTCTTAAATTTTTTAATGTACAAATATTAATTGCAGCTTTAGGTTTATTAGTAGTAATAGACTTAGTAATGGTAGATACTAAATATTTAAGTGAGAAAAACTATGCTGATGCAAGCGATTACGATGAGGCATTTAAACCAAGAATGGTAGATACAAAAATATTAGCTGATACCGACCCCTATTATCGGGTTCTTGATTTAACTATTAATACCTATAATGACGCAAAGCAAGCTTGGTTTCATAAATGTATTGGTGGTTATCACCCGGCAAAAATGGAAATATATCAAGATCTTATAGATAATCATTTAGGTAGAAAGGGCTATAATAGGGAAGTATTAAATATGCTTAATGCTAAATATATTATTGGTGGGCAAGCCGGCAGAGAGCAAGTAATGAAAAATCCGGATGCTTGTGGTAATGCTTGGTTTGTAGATGAAATAAAATGGGTAAACACAGCAGATGAAGAAATGAATGGTTTAAAAGCACCGCAGCTCGGTGATACAGCTAACGACCCTACGAGTTTTAATCCAAGAAAAACAGCTTTAATACGTTCTACTTTCAAAACTCAATTAGGAGAGGGTGTAATTGGTAAAGATAGTGCTGCATTTGTGAAGCTTGCCAAATATGGCTTAGATGACATTAGTTTTACTAGTAATAATTCAAAAGAAGGCTTAGCTGTATTCTCTGATATTTATTATTCTAAAGGCTGGAAAGCTACAATAGACGGGAAGGAAGTATCAATTGTAAAAGCAGACTATGTGTTGCGGGCTATTAGAATACCTAAAGGTTCTCATACAATAGAATTTCATTTCAGACCCGATAGTTTCTATAAAGGTCGAACATTAGCGATGGTAAGCAGTATTCTATTGATTTTAATTTGTTGTGGGGCAGTTTATTTTACTTTAATAAAAAATACAAAAAAAGCAGATTAGTTATATATAATTAGTAGAATAAGTGGTTTAATAAAAAGTCATTTTAAATAGAATGTTTTATTTTATGATATAAGCAGAAATAAAGCACTATATAATAATTAACTTGTTTTATGGCCGAGTTAGGTAAATTAGAGCTAAAGAAATTTTTTGGTTTAAGAAAAGAAATGAGTCTTGGCTTTTATCTTACCGACCTTCTATTTAGAAAGATTTTAAGGCAAAATGCGTCAATTAAATGGGCTGTTCATCATACAAGTACCCTACATTGCGGTGAAAAAATTATTAAAGGGAAAAATGTTTTTCCCGGTGATTCACCCGGAGTATATATAAATGCAACAAATGGAGTTCTAATTGGTGATTATTCTAATATAGGGCCAAATGTAGGCATACTTTCAACAAATCACGATTTTGTTAATAATGATATTCAGAACACGGCTGAGCCAATTGAAATAGGTAAATTTTGTTGGATGGGTATGGGTGCAATTATTTTACCCGGAATAAAATTAGGCGATTTTACGATTGTTGGTGCAGGTGCAATTGTTACCAAAAGTTTTGCAGACGGATATTGTGTTATTGCAGGTAATCCGGCTAAGGTAATAACAAATTTAAATAAAGAGGAATGTAATGCCTTTGCAGAAACCAAAAAGTAATACTTTTTTCAGTAATACATTTTATATATTTATTATCAGATTTTTCCCTTCTTTGGCAAATCTAATAGTGATATTAGTCTATTCTCATAAGTTGTTACCTGCAACTTATGGTGCCTACCAAAATTTCTGGATAAGTCTTAGTATTTTTTATCCGTTTGCATGTTTCGGCATACATGTATTAATAATAAATTATAACAAAGCTACCTTAGTACAAATTGTATCTAAGCTAAAGTCGTCCTTTTATTTCTTATATGCATTGTGGCTACTAATTTTATGCAGCCTATTTGGGTATTTACAGTGGCATTTTCTAACTATTCCGTTTTATATTTCTTTTTTATTGTTATTGTCTTTTAGCATATCTATTATTGTAGAAGCAATATTGATGGTTTATAAAGATTTTCTGAGACTAATAGTAGTAAGTGCTTCTTTTTCAGTAGTATATATATTGTTGCATATTTATGTATTATATAATGGTTTTTCAATGGTTCAAATATTTTATTTTGTACTTTTTGTAACACTAGCAAAACTTTTATTTTATTCTGCTATGTTAAAAGGCAAGTTCAATAAAATAAAAAAAGAAATAGAAGCGTACGATAATTTTGATATAAAAAAGATAAAGAAACTATGTCTCCATTTAGGTATTTTTGATATTATACAAATGCTATCCACCTATTTGGACAAGTTTGTAATCGCTTTTTTTCTTGCATCAGGGCTTTCTGCCATCTATTATAATGGCTCTATGAATATACCGTTTCTTCCTTTATTATTAAGTGCAGGGGGCAGTGCAATACTATTACAATTAGTAGCAGAACATAAGCAGGATAATCATTCTAATTTGGTTTCACTAATGAATGAATCGGGTAGGGTACTTTCTTGTATTGTGTTTCCTATGTTTTTTTTCTTGCTGTTTTTCAGAGATGAGTTAATTATAAATATGTTCTCAGAAAAATATAGAGCCGCAATTCCGGTTTTTTTAGTTTCTATTCTTGTTTTGCCAATGCGTGCCTATAGCTACACAACTGCACTGCAACGGTTACATAGAGGCGACATTATAAATATAGGTGCCATTTCGGAGTTGGTAATAGGTTGTGGGTTGCTATATCCTTTATATTTATGGAAAGGATTGCCGGGTGTTGCTTTTAGCTTTGTTTTTTCTACCTATTTGCAAGGATTATTTTATTTATTTTATACATCAAAACTATTAAAAGTGCCTATATTTAGTTTAATACCTTATAAAAACTGGATACTAAAACTAATCTTTTTTGCTGCCTTGTTCTTATGTTTTCGGTTTATAGGCATATTTTATTTAACACCTATAATTACCTTAATTTTGGGTAGCATTTTATTGTTTTTGGCAATAGGGTTTGCATTGATGTTTGAATTTATTAAACATAGAAAACATGGCAATAATAAATAATAAATTTAGGAATAAAAACATTGACAATACCGGCTTCGGTAATAATAGTATAAATGAAGGCCGTAGGTTGATTAATGCAGATGGGAGTGCGAATCTAAAAAAAAGAGGCATACCTATTTGGGAGCGTATAAGTATTTATCATACGCTACTTAGAATGAAAAGGACATATTTCTTTTTGTCTATATTTTTATTTTATACATGTATAAATTTGTTTTTTGCTATTATCTATTTTTCAATAGGTGTTGAAAACCTTATGGGTGTAGATAAAGGACAGTCTTATTTTGACAAATTTATGGAAGCTTTTTTCTTTAGCTCACAAACACTTACTACTGTTGGTTATGGCAGGGTTTCGCCAATGTGTATGCTTACAAATACTTTTGCATCATTAGAATCTTTGTTAGGCATTACGGTTTTTGCAGTTATGACCGGTTTAATTTATGGTCGTTTTTCTCGCCCAAGAGCCTATTTAAAATTTAGTAATAATTTAATTGTAGCACCTTATAGAGAAGGAAAAGCCTTAATGTTTAGAATTGCAACCTATAAAAACAATCATCTTACAGATGTAGAAGCTCAGGTAACAGTTGCATTACATATTAAAGAAAATGAAAAGAAAGTAACTAAGTTTTTTCAATTAAACTTAGAAATGTCTAAAATAAATTCCCTGTCTTTAAGCTGGACCATTGTACACCCTTTAAATGAGGAAAGTCCATTAATTAATTACACTAAAGAGGATATTAAAGATAGCGAAATAGAAGTTATTGTTAATGTGAAGGGCTTTGATGACCATTTTTCAAATATTGTGCAACAAAGAACATCCTATACATATAGCCAAGTTGTTTATGGGGCAAAGTTTAAACCAATGTATGAGCGAGCCACAGATGGGAGTACAACCATTTTGGAACTAAATAAGATAAATGATTTTGAATTAGTAAAAATGCCTGTAAATATGGATAGTAGTGAATTGGTAATTGAATGACGATTGTATAGTCTTTTTATTTCTATACGAGAATTGAAGATAAAAAGGATTATGAATATATATCATAATCCT
The DNA here is from genome assembly GCA_903916555.1 of uncultured Bacteroidota bacterium. GTDB lineage: Bacteria > Bacteroidota > Bacteroidia > Chitinophagales > Chitinophagaceae > CAIYTT01. The sequence goes on along the minus strand of CAIWXG010000339.1, from coordinate 3,439 downwards.
TTTTATTTAAACAGAATATTTTTTCTATCTTATTTTTTAGTTATGACTATCTTTTCAACCTGCTTTCCTATTTTGGTAGCAGCAGTAATAAAGTAGATTCCTGAATTTAAATTTAAATTCATTTCATCTGTGGTGTTGGTTACAGATGTGAATACTTTTACCTTTTCGCCAAGCAAATTATTGATAGTGTAAGTAACTATTTCATTTTCAGACGCACTTAAACTAATTGAAAATTTGCCGGTTGTAGGATTTGGATATACTTGAAATTGAGAAGTAAAACTATTTGCAACATTACTTACACCTGCACCGTTGCAATTTACTACTTTAATAACCCAAGACGAACGAGCTGAACCACAAGAATTATTTATTGTATAATATAAAGTGTCATATCCGGGTGTTAAACCAATTACAAAACTGCCTGTAGTACCTACAGTAAACGCATCTGCGATTGCAGGATTACTGCTACTCCAAGCTCCACCGGGTGTACCGGTACAAAATATTACAGTAGGGCTTGGGGTAGTAGTAATACAAATACTATCAGGGCAAATAATAAAACCACCATTAGGCATATTGTCTATTCTTATTCTTTTGCGAGCAGTATCTGTGCCGCAACTATTAGATACTACATACAATATAGTATCTGTGCCATTACTTACACCACTAACCAAACCACCGGATACAGTAGCATTTGAATTGATACTATACCACATACCACCTGCAACAGAATCGGTTAAAGTATCTGTAGAACCTAAACAAAAAGCAGCTCTACCTGCTATTACACTAGGAATTGGCAAGGGGTGAACCGTAATTTCTACACTTGCTATTGCTGTTCCGCAAGCATTGGTAACAGTATATCTTATAGTGTCTATACCGGCAGAAATACCTCTGATACGTCCCATTTCTACAGTAGCATGTGTATTTGTACGGCTCCATAAACCACCGGTGCTTGCTTCGGTAAGTGTATCTCTTACACCAACACAAATACTAACAGCACTGTAAATAGAATCTACTATAGGTACAAAATTTACAGTTAAAGGTAGTGTTGCATATCTTGTGCCACAAGAATTGGTTACTGCATATAATAAAGTATCTAAACCCGGGACGCTACCGCTAACAACACCTGCACTTACTGTGGCATTAGCATTGGCACAAGACCAAATACCACCACCTATCGTATCGGCAAAAGCCGAAGGACTACCTATACAAATGCTTGAAGACCCAATTATTATACCCGGATTTGCCAATGGATTAATAGTTACATATACTATCGTAGTATCAGACAAGATTGAATCGGTTATAATAACAGAAAAAGTATCAGTACCGCTAAAACCTGTTGTAGGGGTATAACTAAGTCCTGTTGGGTAAATAGTGCCTCCTGTAGAGGTTGATATGTAGCTTGCTACTAATGTACCATGCATAGCAGTTGTAAAAACAGCCCATGTTTCCGGTTGTGCAATATCAAGGTCTGTAATGGCAAGTAACGTATCTAAAGAAAAAGCACTTGCATTTTCACAAATTGTAAATGATTGGCTATGGCCGCCAACAAAAGTAGGTGCATGGTCTATTGTAGCATAAGAGCTAAAAGAAGAACCAAAAACTAAACCCATTGATAATACAGAAACTAATAATTTTTTCATTTTTATTGATTTTATATTTATTTAATTAAAATTAATTTTTCGTTCCAAGTTGCTGATTCTGTATGTGCTGTTACGAAATAAATTCCGGAAGGCATATCAAGATTTAGAGTATAAGGAATATTACTAATAGCTTTAAATTCTTTTATTCTTTTACCCATCATATTGCTTATTACATAAATAACTTCTTCGTTTGCATTTAAAATTAAATTGCAAGTAAATTGATTATAAGTCGGATTAGGGACTATTTTTAAAGCAAAATCAGTAGTATTATTTACTATTTTAATGCCATTAGGGCATGCAGTGCTATTACCTACAGTTAAAGGGAAGTAAGTAGTATCGCTGCCGCAGCTATTGGTATAGGCATACTTAATAGTATCAATACCTGTGGAAACAGCAATCATTTTTGCCGAATCACTTGAAATTATATTTAGGTAAGCTACTAAATTAGTACCGTTGTGCCAGGTACCACCGGTTACTGTTTCTTTTAATATTATGGTATCACCCGGACAAATGGAAATTGTACCAATAATCATTCCGGCATTAGGAGCAGGGTTGATAGTAATAATATGTATTGCAGATGAAGACCCGCAACTATTTGTAACGGTATAACTAACAGTATCGGTACCGGCACTAATACCGCTAACCAAGCCGGCTGCAACATCTGCTTTAATGCTACTGCATGTCCAAACACCTCCACTTGTTGTGTCTGTTAATGTTATGGTAGTACCTGCACATAAACTGCTCATACCTGTTAGTGTACCCGATTGCGGTAGCGGATTAACTGTAATAATATGTACTGCTGCTACGTTACCGCAACTATTACTAACCGTATAGCTTATAGTATCTATACCACTGCTTAAGCCGGTAATAATGCCGGCAGACAGAATTACTCTACTATTGCTTCTACTCCAAATGCCTGTTAATACTGTATCTCTTAATGTATCTGTAACCCCAACACATAAACTTGAAACACCGCTAATGCTACCTGCAAACGGCAACGGATTGATAGTAATAACTTTACTTGCCACAGCAGTGCCACAACTATTGCTTACAGTATAATAGATAGTATCTACCCCTACGGATACCGGTGTTACCATGCCACCGGCAATTGTTGCCCTGGCATTACTCACTGACCATATTCCGCTGCTTGCAGCATCAAATAAGGTATCGTGCCTACTCATACATACTGTTGACGACCCACTTATAGAACCTGCATTAGGGGCTGCGTTAATGGTAAGACTAAAACGTGCTATTACAGTGCCACAACTATTAGTTACTGCATATTGTATGGTATCGGTACCGGCAGAAACAGCAAAAACAATACCGCCAGACACGCTGGCTGTTGTATGTATGCTGCTCCAAGTGCCACCGCTAACCGAATCTCTAAGGGTGTCTATTGTACCTGCACAAATAACATGTGTACCTGTAATAATGCCGGGATTAGCTAATGGTAATACATGTATGGTATCTCTTACCGATGTAGAACCGCATGAGTTACTTACAGTGTAAAGAATAGAATCGGTACCGGATGATAGCCCGGTAACTACACCGCTACTCGAAATACTTAATATACTGCCCGAACCCGACCAGGTACCACCGCTTGTGGTATCTGTTAAGGTAATAGTAGAGCCGGCACATACTGTTGATGCCCCAAAAATAGTACCTGCATGTGGTAGAGGTAATACCGTAATATACACTTTAGTAGAATCTAAATAAGTGCCGTCGTTTACTTTTATCTCAAATGAATCGACACCTACATAACCACTTGCAGGTGTATAGTAAGCGCCCGTAGGTAGTAATAT
>CAIWXG010000338.1 GCA_903916555.1 uncultured Bacteroidota bacterium | reverse complement strand
TTATACCTTAACCGGAACCTTGTCAAGTATAACTAATAATGGTACGATAAAAATATGGAATACAACAACGACTCCGATAGCGGCATCCAAAACATGGGGTGGTAGTGGAATCGTTCAATATGCAGTAACAAGTGGAGGGCAAACCATACCGAATAATACCTATACAAATCTTACACTAAGTAATACGAGTGGTATTGTATATGCAAATGCAGGTTTTGTGGTAAATGGAGCATTAGTAATAACAGCCGGAGGTACATTAGATTTTGTATCTACGGGCGTATTAAGTGGAAGTTTAACATCAATAAGCAATGGAGGTACAATAAAAGTACCATCCACATCAACGAACCCTATACCAATCGGCAAAACATGGAACGGAACAATACAATATAATAATGTAATAGGCGGACAGACAATAGTAAGCGGTACATATAGTAATCTTACGATGTTGAACACGAGTGGAACCAATGCAGCAAATGGAGATATTACTGTAAGCGGCACATTAACAACAACAAGCGGAAGCGGAATATTTAATATGGGTACCAATGTATTAGGAGGCAGCATATCAACGATAGCGAATGCCGGAACAATACAAACATCATCGCTTAGCATTACGCCAATACCAAGTGGCAGAACATGGGGGGGGACAATAATATATGGGTCAGCAAGTGGAGGGCAGACAGTAGTAAGCGGTACATATAGTAAATTAACGCTAAATAATACAAGTGGAACGAATACAGCAGGTGGGGCATTGATAGTGAATACTACATTTTCATCATTAGCTGGCGGGAGTATAGATATGGGTACAAATTTGTTGTCGGGAACAGGAAATGTGAATGGAGTAAGTGGCACATTACTAACCCAGAATACGAGTAGCACGCCCATCATATCATCGAATGTGTGGGGACATGGAACCATAAATTATAATAATGCAGGTGGCGGGCAAACAGTAAATGCAAATCAGTATAATAATATAATAGTAAGCAATACAAGTGGAACAACGAATGTAGTTGGCGGGGTAGTGATCTATACGAATCTTACATTAAATGCCGGTTCAGTATTAGCGAATATAGGAACAGATACAATACGTTTATATGGTAGTTTGTTAGGTACAGGAACACAAACAGGTACACCGGGTATTAAAATGACAGCGCACGCTGTAACAATAGATGGAGCAACAGTTGATAATATTTCTGTTTTTGGCAATACCACTCTGATAGGTAATTTTACAGTAAATAATAGTTTAAATATATTAAATGCCGGTGCAATAAATTTAGGCAGCAATAATTTGATTTTGGGTACAAATTGTTCAATATATGGTAATTATATTGGATTAAGAATGATTAATGCTAGTGGCAGTGGACAAATAAGACAATTATTATCACATACTGGTACTTACTTTTTCCCAACCGGCGATGCTTTATTGAATTATTCTCCTATAACAATAAATATTACAGGTGGAAGTTTTGCTAGTGGTGCTTATATAGCAATTAATTTGTCTAATACAAAACATCCGCAAAATGCAAATACAACTAACTATCTTAATAGATACTGGAGTATTATGACTTCAGGTGTTACAAGCCCAGTTTACGATGTATCGTCAACCTATTTAGCAAGCGATGTTGTTGGTACCGAAGGCAGTATATCAATGGGACAATATAATGGTTCTTTGCCATGGCTTAAATTAAGTGCAGTAAATACCGGTACACATACCATTTCAACAACCGGAATAACAAGTACTTCATGTGTAATTACCGGTATTACAACTAATGGTCCTTCAATTTCAAGTAATACTATTGGTGTATGTGCAGGAATAATTACACCTATTTCTGTTTCTTCGCCTGTTGGAGACCCAATATTAACTTATAATTGGTCTCCTGCAACAGGACTTTCTGCAACAACAGGAGCTACAGTAAATGTAAATCTTATGTCAGGTTCAATTGTATATACAGTTACAATAACAGATGGAAATGGTTTTACAAGTAATGCAACTACAACTGTAAATGTAAACACGCAACCTGCTGCAATAAATGGAGCTAATTCAGTTTGTAATACTTTTTCAATAAGTTTATCTGACGCTACACCGGGTGGAACATGGAGTAGTGTTAATTCAAGTGTAGCTACAGTCAATAGCTCGGGTACAGTTATCGGAGCTTCTGTTGGTACTTCTTTAATCTCTTATACAATAGGTAGTTGTGCAGTTTCTACTACAATCACAGTAAATACTCAACCGGCTTCAATATCAGGTTTAACTCAGATTTGTAATGGAAATAATACAACATTATCAAATACAATATCAGGAGGTATTTGGAGTAGTACAACTCCAAGTGTTGCTACAATTGATGGTGCAGGTTATTTAACTACAATTTCTTCCGGTACAACAAATATATCTTATACTATAGGTTCATGTTATGCAATGATTACCGATACTGTAAATACAGGTATTACAAATCCTACATCAATCTTAGGTACAACAACATTTTGTGCCGGTACTAGTTCTTTATTGTCTGATGCAGTAGGTGGAGGGACATGGACAAGCAGTAATCCTTCCATTGCTTCAGTTAATTCATCTGGACTGGTTACAGGAATAATGCAAGGAAATGCAACTATTACATATACAATTACAAATGGTTGTGGCTCTTCTTTTGTAACATCAAATATTACAATAAATGATGTTCCTTCGGTACCTTCAGGAATAATAGGTTTAAATACATTTTGTGTTGGTGGAACAACAACATTATCAGATATTACTGCCGGTGGAACATGGAGTAGTTCAAATACGGGTATTGTTACAATTGGTTCTACAACAGGTACTTTAACAACTATTTCATCAGGTACGCCTACTATTACTTATTCTGTTACAAATGTTTGTGGTGCGTCTGTTGCTACTTATGCAATTACCATTAATGCATTACCAAGTGCTGGTACTATTGCAGGAACGAATAATGTATGTGTTGGGTCGAATGTAACCTTGACTGATGCAACAGGAACTGGAACATGGACTAGTAGTAATACTGGTTTTGCAACAATAGGTTCTACAACTGGTATTGTAAACGGAGCAAGTGCAGGAACATTAAATATAAGTTATACAGTAACAAGTGGAAGTGGATGTGTATCAATTGCTACTTATGCCTTAACTGTAAATGCATTACCAAGTGCAGGAACAATTGCAGGAACGAATAATGTATGTATTGGGTCGAATGTAACCTTGACCGATGCAACAGGAACTGGAACATGGACAAGCAGTAATACTGGTTTTGCAACGGTAGGTACTACAACCGGTATTGTAAACGGAGCAAGTGCAGGAACATTAAATATTAGTTATACAGTAACAAGTGGAAGTGGTTGTTTGTCGGTGGCTACTTATGCTTTAACAGTAAATGCCTTACCAAGTGCAGGTACAATTG
>CAIWXG010000337.1 GCA_903916555.1 uncultured Bacteroidota bacterium | reverse complement strand
AAGACTCGTATTTATACGGTGAACCTCTTTTAGCTATTTTGATATTTTTTTCCATAAACACGCTTTTGCGTGTCAACCTATTTCAGGACAAGACATATAGTTGACACCTGTCTTCGTTAGTCCTGATTCTGGTTACACAGGTGAATGTAGTACAGAATGCACTTTCAGAGAAGGTTTAATGAAGTATCTTCCATCCACTATTAAGGTGGCACATAAATTTGGGGAATGGGGAAATGGAATCAATAAAGAGTTGCATGAAACAGGAATTATCTACCTTAACGGCAATCCCTACCTATTAACAGTTATGACAAACGGGAATAAGTGGGACAACCTGTCGGACATAGTCGGCACTATTTCAAAAATTGTCTATGATAAAATGGCAATTCGTAGTTAGAATAAAGTTGTATCTTTTAATAGAGAGAACGGAAGCAACAGAATATCTCAAATATGGCTTTCGCTGTTTTATTATCATTTTAGTGGCTCTTAATATGCTGCTTCTATAATAATTTTGATAATGAATTCTTTAATAATATACGTTTTAGTTTTTTCATTTTTGTGAAATAATATCAAATTCAAGCATTTAAAAAACTTAATGTGTAACAATTTTTTGGGATACCTGAATAGTTAGCTAATTTTGAGTTTCGTAAGATTTATTTTATAAAAACAAAAAAAATTATGCATAACAAATTCGCTGACATTAAACAAAAAACAATATTTTTTTCCATAAAAGATTTTCTTTCCCACTTTCTTACTATTGTATTAATACCACTTTTAGTACCTACCTATTTATTTGCAATTATATTATTTTATTATCCACAAGCAATGCCGGTAGCATTTACTGAAAAAGAAAAATGGATGGCAGTATTGTATATATTTGCTTTTACAACTATACTTCCTTTTATAGTTGTTTTCATACTATATAAGTTGAAAGTAATTTCAACACTTGACTTAGAAAAAAGAGAAGATAGATTAATACCTCAACTATTTTCTTTAGTATGCTATATTAGCATTACTATATTTTTAATAAATAAATATTCTGCAACAAATGCACTATCCTTAACTATGGTAGCCAATACAGTTTCTGTATTATTTATATTGGTAATTACCCAATTTTGGAAAATAAGTACCCATTCATCAGGGGCATTAGGTTTTTTAACAATATTGTATTTTTTATTGCATAAATTTCCTGCTACGCATTTTAACACACCGTTTATTGTAATTACTATTATGGTTATAGGCGTATGTCTTGCACGCCTACATCTTAAAGTACATACATTAGGGCAGGTAATATGTGGTTGTCTATTAGGTATTACAATAGGCACAAGTGTATTTTACTTTCTATAATAATATTTTTTTTACGTTCTTTATAAAATAATTACATTTCCATATTCTGAATAAAGACTAAAAAATAAAAAGGTAATTATAAATTAACAAGTTTATTTTGTACGAATACTTATCTTTGGCAAAACTTTTTTTAATCTAAAACAAAACTTTTTTATGAAATCATTCCGTAACATTGCCGTAGCTGCAATCTTATCAGTTGGCACATTTAGTGCAATTTTTTATTCTTCTTGTTCAAAAACAACTACAGACCCATGTTCTGGTGTAACTTGCCAAAATGGCGGTGCTTGCAGCAGTGGTAACTGTACTTGTAAATCCGGATTTGGTGGTAAACTTTGTGATACTACATATAGGGTATTGTATGCAAATTCATATATGGGAAATGGATCAGACAATGTAACTCCAATGGGTACTTATTCAAATTACAAACTAACATTAATTAATCCGGGAGACACAAATTATGTTGGTATGACTGCAACTGCAAAATTTGCTGATGGTTCTATACATTTCACAGCACCAATTGTTTTATCAAATTTTTCTACAACTGGCAATACAAGTTTTACAATTTCTTCTACTGTATATAATGGTTTTACTTATACAGGTGCTGGCACAGTAAGTGCAACTAATGCTTCATTAACAGTAAATGAAGATTCAGCAGGGCATGTTATAATTTATAAATTCACTTCAATGGCAAAACAATAAGTAGATAATTTAGTTTGTTTATACTAAAAAAACCTGCACTAGCAGGTTTTTTTAGTATAAACAAACTAAACATATTTTTCAAGAAGTAGTTTATGCCATTTTTTGTAGAGTTTTTCCAAAAAATAATGTAAAAAAATAAGATTCTCAAAAAGAGAATCTTATTTAAAATGTATAAATATTTTCAAATAATATTATTTACCTGTATTCTGATCAGAATGTGATCTACCTCTTGCTGGTGCAGCCGGAGCCGGAGCCGGTGCTGGAGTTGGTGCAGCTTGTTGTGGTTGTTGTTGAGCTTGCTCTGCTTGCTTTTCGCCTTCAGCTTTGCGTTTTTCAGCAGCTCTTGCTCTTTCTTCTTCTTTTAATTTATCTTCAGCTTCTTTAGCTTTAGCATCTGATGCTGCAGCAGCATTTTTTGCAGAATCTAATTGTGCCGGTGTAGGCCCTGCCGGTGTAGCCGGTGTGTTATTGCAAGATGCAAATATTAAAGCACATGCAGATAATACTAATAATTGTTTTTTCATTTTTTCTAGTTTTATGAAGGCAAAGATATGTTTATTTTTCAATATCCAATAGTTAAAATAGTATTATTTTTTTTGCAAAAAACATACATTTATTTATTGCATATAAAAGCCAAAAAGTCCTGTCATTGCACCATACCTATACAGGTATCTTCGGAAAACCCTGATTGCCTGAAAGTTGTACAAAAAACACAATTGCCCAATAAATACAAACTAAACACAAAACCTGTATGCAGCCAACTAAACACAAATTATTATCCGAACATTACTTGCAAGACTAAAGGATTAACATGAAAAAGACTGGAAATTTGTTTGTATTAACAATATAGGTATAACAACCTAATTTTGTCGGCAAATCACTATCCTTACAAACTAAAAAAAACATCAATATCTTGGTCTCATTGGTCTGGCTCTTTCTATCCAATGTCCGCGTATCCATACTTCGCCACTTGTTTTTTGTGCCCAATGGCCGGCAACCCATATTAAACCTTGTCTTGGCGGCTCAGCCCATCGCCCGCCAACAAAAACATATTTGCCTCCGCGAGACTCCCAATCTTCGTCTATCCATATATGTCGAGTACTAGGTGCCAAAATTCTTTCATATTGCGGTACAATAGGTCTGGTAGTAATTATAACATCTTGTGCATAAACACTGAACACATTGCAAGTTATAATTATAACAAGAATGCACCATGAGTTTTTCCAATTTTGCATAATAAAACATTTTTTAGTAAAAGAATAAAAGAGCTTAAAATCTGAAAACAAATTTTCTAAGTTTTGATTGTTTACTTAAAACAAAGTTTAATGCGAAATAAAATTCTTTAAAAACATTGATTTGATGTGCCATAAACTGTTTTGCTACAAACACCAATATCACCCCAACCATAAGCAAAATAAGGATTATTATACGAAGAAAAACTATAATATACTCTATACACATTACCCCCACTTACCATAGTGCATGGTATTTTTATTATCGGACTTATTAACTGACTATCAGTTAGTGTAGTATTGTTACTGATAATTATATTATTATTCTCATCAGCAAGTGTATAGTTTAGCACACATTTTTTTGTAGCAAAAGCATGAAAGGAATAATAAATAAACGGTGTATCATAAGCAATTGGGTTTGTACCCGGCGAAACATACACACTACCTACAGAAGTTGTAAACCAATTTGCATTTAAAGAATCTACCGGCAACATTGAAAATATCTTTGGTGTAAAACTGTATTTATTTATCAGCCAATCATTGTCAGGCGTGCCTACCCACTTTACTATATTCCCCAATTGATCAATTATTTGCATTCCGCTGTACCATGATTGAATCTGTTTTTTTTGGCAGCTAAATAAAATAAATACAAAAGCAAATAATACTGTATTCTTTTTCATACTAAATCTTTATTAATTTGTCGATATAAGAATTGAAAAAATAATCTAAATAAAATAAATAAATGTGTTATAGAAATAGATTTATTTAATTGAATAGAATATGTATTAAACATATCCTATCCCCTTCCCCCCAAACACACATAAAGTCTTCCGTATTTCTACGAAAGACTTTATGTGTGTAAATAGGTATTGTTTAGTTACTAGTTTTTACTAATTTCTCTATTTTCAGTAGCGTACCTTCTTGGTCATAAATGCTTATCATATAGATACCGTCTGCCAAGTTGCTGATGTCTATTTGGGTAGCTTCATTGATGTCCATTTGCTTGCGACCGTCTATACTGTTTATGGCAGCTCTCACTTT
>CAIWXG010000336.1 GCA_903916555.1 uncultured Bacteroidota bacterium | reverse complement strand
TTCAGGATTAATTAGCTTTGTGTCAACTGAATTTAGGATTAAGAAAAAATAGTGTCAACCAAAATCAGGATTAAGAAAAACTGGTGTCAACCAGAATCAGGATTATCATCAAAATGTGTCAACCAAAACCAGGACGAGACATTTTCAAAGATTACATACCAGAGAGCAATACGCAGGCAATGGAATTGGTTTGGCACATTGTAAAAAAGTAGTTGAATTACATCAAGGAAAAATTTCCGTTGAATCGGAAGTTGGTACAGGCACAAAATTTTATTTTTCCATTTCTAAAAATATCCACGCATGAAAGACATAAAAAACATTCTTCTAATTGATGATGATTTTGCTACAAATTATATTCACCAAAAGCTAATTACAAAAGTAAACAATGAAGTAAAAATCCAAATAGCCCATAGCGGTCTAGAAGCATTAAATATAATTAACAAAAATACGGAAGGTAATAATTGGGAACCAGATCTGATTTTTTTAGATATTAATATGCCCACCATGAACGGTTGGGAATTTCTTGATAATTACGACAAACTTAATTATGAGTGGATTACCGAATGTATATTATTCATGGTATCCTCCTCCAGCAATCCGGAAGATATTGCCATGTCAAAAACACATTCTCGGGTTAATGGAATGGTCAACAAACCTTTAAGAAAAGAAGTTGTGCTTGCAATATTTGAGAAATATTTTCAATCCAGCAATTTACTTCATGAAAGCAGTGTCTAGGTCAGATGGGATTCCTGGGATTTTCATTTTCCTGTTTTTCACTTTAGCTCAAGGGATAGTTATGGGGCATATTAATTGCTAATTAGTCTAAAACTGTTTCTTAAAGCATTCGCTAATAATTCACTGTTTCCAATAAGATGCACCCAAACGTAAAGCCTGCCCCGGAACCGATTAAAAGTATTTTATCCTCCGTTGTTCGCGATGTTCCGCAACGTGGGCATCGCGAACTAATAATACCCCCTTCTGCGAAGGTATTTACTTGACAAAGCTAAAAGAAAATAATAAAATTCTTAGCTATATACTTTTTCATTAAACTTCAATTCTTTTGATACGTTTACACGAGTTTATTCTTTCTTCTTCATGCCCTAACGGAACATCAAGAAGAACCCGACACACCCAACGAAGGAGCAAATTTTATATTAATCAAATTTAATACAGCCAATTGGAAAATGAACCTCAACTTTGACAACTTTACAATTCAATTTACCTGGCTTCCACTTTGGCATATTTTTAAATACGTTTATTACAATGTTATCTATGTATGGGTTGGCCCCTCTCGAAATTCTGACATTACTTAAACTACCGTCTTCATTTACTACAAAACTAACAACAATCCTACCAAAAACCGTTTCTTGTGGTTTGATGTCCTGAAAATTCAAATTTTTCTCAAGAAAAACCGGCATATCAAAATCCGGTTCGGGCATTAGGTCAACCTGAGTATATACTTTGGACGAATCAGCTATTGTCTGGGCATCTGCACAATAAATGCAAAATAAAAATCCTATTAAAAGAATGCATTTCTACATTACTAAATAGTAAATATGTTTTCAATACAATTATAACTACAAAAAACCAATGTAACAAAAAACATTCCAATTTACACTCACTCGTCCGCTTTTGCAAAGCGGATGCTTTCATGGGGCGTTTGTAACGCCCGTATTTAAACCCCGTTTTGTGCCTTTGTTGGGGTTTTCACCGACAAACAACATCATAACTCAAAATAGCTAAGTTTCCGTTGTTCGTTATGTTCCGCAACGCAGGCATCGCGAACTAATAATAAAACCCCTTCTACGAAGGTATTCATAGAAGCTGCCGATTCAAAATCCCTTTGGGATTCATTTTATAAAGCATCAATAGTTATAATTATATGAACAATCCAAACCAAAATTACCTCAAAAATAGTATTCTAAAGCAAAGGATTTTCTCTTTTTATGCGTCTAAACTATAAAGCTAATTTATTTTATAATAAATACTTATTTTTTGGCTTTACTCTATAGCAGTGTATATCAATGAAAACTGAAGCGGGAAGAACCTATTTTTATTTAAGGCTTAAAGATTTAATAAGCAATGCTGGTATAAGGTTGATAGAAATGAGTTTTAAAAACAATACCGAAATTGACCTCTATTTTGTTAGAATGGGTGAAGTAGGTTTGTATTATGATGCTGCAAAATATAATGAAAAAGCAATTATAGCCTTGTTTCAAGATTTGGGCTTTACTATTATGAGTAATCCGGATGATATATTGGTGGAAAATATTAGGATTGCTGCAATAGAACTCATTTATTTTGCAAATAATATGAATTCCCTCGTAAGAAACTCTAATTATATAAGTGAAAAGTTAGAAACCCCTTATGATAAATTGAGCAGAGTGTTTTCTAAAAAAACAGGTAAAACTCTAGAAAATTATATTCTTAGACTCAAGATGGAAAAAGTGAAACAACTAATAGCCAATCAGGAATATACTTTAAGTGAGATTGCCTATATGCTTGAATACAGTAGTGTGCAATATTTAAGCAATCAGTTTAAAAAAATTACCGGCATGACTGTTTCTCAGTTTAAAGAAAGCGATGTAAAAGAATGGATACCAATAGAGCAATTATAAACAGTATTTGATATAAATATTTCTTAGAACAATTTATAAATTCAAAATTAGTTATATTTACATACTAATATAGAATTTATGAAGTTTCCATCGTTAAAATATCTTTATACGCAAGCTATTGCAACACTATTACGCTTTTATTTACCCTTACTTTTTTCATTTGCAGGTACTGTAATGGCACTCTATTTGTCAGAAAAATCGAATCCACACTATTTTAGAATTCTTTTAAGTTGCTCCATAGGTTTATCTTTATCGATTGGTTGTTTTTTGTTTGCAGAGCGAAGTCAAAAAAGAATACATAAAATTATATTTCCTTTATTAATTATTTTAGTTGTTTCCGCCTATTGGTACTGGCTTACACCTGACGATTTTGGAGAGTAAAGAAAAACACTCGTATTCTTTATTTTGTCAATTATACTTCATCTTTGGGTATCTATTTCTTGTTATTTAAAAAAATACGAAAAAGTAGCTTTCTGGCAATTTAATGAAGCTTTATTTATTAGAATGTTGCTGTCCGGTATTTTCACATTAGCATTATATGCCGGACTCGCATTAGCCATTTATGCTTGCGAAGAATTACTGAAGCTAAAATTTGACCGTAATATTTACTTAAAACTTTGGATATTGATTCTAGGTGTTTTTAATACTTGGTTTTTTCTATCGGGTATTCCCCAAAATTTTACAGAACTAAACACAGAAAAAGAATACCCCAAATTTTTAAAGATATTTTCTCAATATATTCTAATCCCAATAGTTTTTATTTACATGTTAATTTTATATGCCTATGGTGCTAAAATTGTAATGGAATGGAGCTTGCCAAAAGGGTGGGTAAGCACACTTATACTTTTTTATGCTGTATTAGGTATATTAGCAATACTATTAGTTAATCCTTTAAGAGAAAAAGAAGAATACGGCTGGGTTCGTTTTTTTAATAAACTCTTTTTTAGTGCTTCACTACCAATTATTGTACTTCTTTATGCCGCTATATTGGTTAGAATAAAGACTTATGGTATAACAGAATCAAGGTATTACCTTATTGTATTGGGAATTTGGTTAGGGTTTATCTCTATCTATTTTCTTGTTTCAAAACAAAAAAATATAAGAACGATTCCTTTTTCTTTAGTTATAATAGGGCTATTAACCTTATTTGGACCAGGTAATGTTTTTTCAATAGCAAATAAGAGTCAGTTAAATCGTTTGGAGAAAATATTGATTGCAAATAAAATCTGGAAACCCGGAGAGAAATTAGAAAAATCAAGCATACGCATAAACAATCATTTTGAAGCAGAACAAGTAAAAGAAATTATTAACTATTTCGTAAGTAGAAAAGAACTGGAGACCCTACAGCCCATTTTTGCTATAAATATTATTAAATTACATGAAAACTTTCTAAAAAGATATAAAAAAGAGGAAATAAATGAGTGGGAAATAAAGAATGAATTAAAAGATACACTAATTAGGATTATATGTACGAACGAAAAAAATGGTATGACCCGATACCGACAAGACATTAATTTTAATGCCGATGTACACAATGGTTTGGATATTAATGGATATACGAAACTATTTAATTTTGATTATTATATGCATAACTCAATGAACTCAATGGAAAATGAACAATTGATGTTTATTACTCCAATTGATTCTATACAGGTAATTTTAACAGAGAAGGATACTATAATTTCATTAGATTTTTATAGAAATAAAACAATTGTTGAGAAAATGATACTTAATGATTTTATTGCTAAACTTAAAAACAAACAAAATACTAACCATATCCCATTAAGCGAGATGACGATTGACGGGACAGGTGAATTGAAACCAAGATTAATTGTAAAAATTATGAACATAAAACACCCTGAATCTTTTGATAATGAAATGGTTGTTAGGGAACTTTACGGCTGGATTTTATTTAAATAGATGTCCATTTAGATAAAAAAAGGTATTAGAAAATAAAACAATATTGTAGATAAATCTAAGAGTTTTGTATATAAGGTTAGAACCAGTGGCATGAAACCCTTTTTGTGAAAAAATTAATTCAGGCTGGATACCAATATATTGCATCAAAGGAATAGTAACAAAACCACCTAACGCTAAGCCAATTTTGCTGTCAGCT
>CAIWXG010000335.1 GCA_903916555.1 uncultured Bacteroidota bacterium | reverse complement strand
ATATTTATTTATATAAGACATCATTTTATTATGACAACTTTAATAAAACATATTGTGGAATATATTCTTATTGACCTTACTTTTGAGCAAAATAAATAAATCAGATAATAATGAAAAATGTTTCTTTAGTTCTAAGTTCACTTTCTTTTTTAGGTGTTGTAGTACTTTTCGGTTTGTTTTTTTCAACTAACAAAAAAGATGTAACACACAATAATGTTGTACCTGTAACAAATGTTAATAATGGAAGTCTTAGAGTAGGGTATTTAAATATTGATTCTTTAGAGGCACATTATGATTTATTAAAAACAAAAAGAGAAGAATTTAAACGCAGACAGGCACAAATGGAAGCAGAATTAACACGTTCTTACCAGCAAATGCAAAGTGATGCAGAGGAAATTCAGAAAAAAGCCCAATCAAATTCACTTACTCAATCAGAATACGAGTCTGCACAAAAAAGATTGATGCAAATGGAAAAAAGCTTGGAAACAAGAAAACAGTCATTAACCGAAGAATTTATGAAAGAACAAGATGACTTTAATAAGGCGCTAAAAGCCCGTTTAGATTCATTAATAGCAGAATATAATTTGGGTAAACATTTTGATTATGTGCTTTCGTATTCCGGTTCTAATTCGGCATTATTATTAGTAAATAGCCAATTTGACATAACAAAAGACGTTACAGCAGCAATGAATGCAACTGCAAAAGAGAAAAAGTAAATTGATTAAATATTTTTAGTATCATTACTCTTTATATTTATAAAAAATGTAACAATTTTGAGTAAAGAATTAAATAAATTACCAATAGACAGTAGTACTTCCTTTCATAGAACCTTATCATTATTAGATGGTTCTTTGTTAGTTATAGGTTCAATGATTGGATCGGGTATTTTTATTGTAAGTGCAGGTATTTCGCAAGCTGTTGGAAGTGCCGGTTGGTTGATTGTAGTATGGTTAATTTCCGGTTTCATAACTTTAACAGCAGCCCTTAGTTATGGCGAGTTGAGTGGCATGTATCCCAAAGCTGGTGGTCAGTATGTATATTTAAATGAGGCATTCGGCAAATTGTATGGATTTCTTTACGGATGGTCTTTTTTTGCTGTAATACAAACAGGAACTATTGCTGCCGTAGGTGTAGCTTTTGGGAAGTTTACAGGTTATTTAGTACCGCAATTAGGCGATGACCAATTATTAGTTGGCACGTTAAATGGTTTTCACATTTCAGCAGCACAATTAGTAGGCATATTTACAATTTTTATACTAACCTTACTTAATACTTATGGGGTTAAAAGCGGTAAATGGATACAATTGATTTTTACATTTACTAAAATAGCTGCTATTGCAGCATTAATAGTATTTGGTTTTTTACATAGTAATTTTTCGGGAGTGTGGCAAAATAATTGGCATGATGGTTGGAATTCTATGACTATAAGTGCTGATAATAATATAATTACACATAACAGTTTAAATGGTATCGCCTTAGTTTTTGCAATTGGCAGTGCCATGGTAGGTGCATTGTTCTCGAGTGATGCTTGGAATAGTGTAACTTTTATTGCAGGTGAAATAAAAAAGCCTGAAAAAAATATTGGATTAAGTTTATTCATAGGCACAATGGTAGTTACACTATTGTATCTATCTATGAATTTTATGTATTTAAATGTACTTTCTATTAATGAAATTGCTCAAGCAAAATCTGAAAGAGTAGCAATCGCGGCTTCATTAAAAATTTTTGGAGATAACGGAGCATTAATTATTGCTGTATTAATAATGATTTCTACATTTGGTTGCAATAATGGTTTAATATTATCGGGTGCAAGAGTTTATTATACTATGGCACAAAATAAATTGTTTCTAAAAAATGCAGGTACACTTAATATGGCAGGCGTACCCGCTAATGCTCTATGGATGCAATGTATATGGGCATCTGTTCTGTGTTTAAGCGGTCAATATAATAATCTATTAGATTATCTTATTTTTACTGTTTTACTATTTTATATACTAACAATTGCGGGCATTTTTAAATTACGAAAAACAAAACCGGACATTCACCGTCCTTATAAAGCATTTGGTTATCCTGTTATTCCTGCTATATATATAATTTTAGCTTCCTTAATTTGTCTTATTTTATTATATACAAAAACGTATGCTTCCGGTTTAGGTTTATTGATAGTATTAATAGGCATACCCATTTACTATTTTACGCAGAAAGAATAATTAGGATTTATTTTATGTATAATAATACATAATTATTGATAGTATATGAATAAAATAAAAATTAAAAAAATATTTGAAGATATTTCGGGCTTGCATGTTGTAGTTATTGGCGATGTAATGCTTGATAATTATTGGTGGGGCGATGTTGAAAGAATTTCACCTGAAGCCCCTGTGCCGGTTGTGGCTCTTAATAAAAGAGATTATAGACTTGGTGGTGCTGCAAATGTAGCACTAAATTGTAGGGCATTAGGAGCAAATGTAACACTTGCAAGTGTAATTGGTGATGATAGTGAGGGTATGAATTTAATACATTTAGCTAATGAAAGTAATATAGATACAAGCTTGCTGATGAAAAGCTGGCGAAGACCCACAACAACAAAAATAAGGGTACTTAGCCGTAATCAGCAGATTTTGCGTATAGATGATGAGGTTACTGATGACTTATATACGGAAGAAGAACATCCGTTTATAGATATGATTTTGAAATATCTACAAAGAGTAAAACCTCAATTGGTTATTTTTGAAGATTATAATAAGGGTGTTTTGAAAGAAAATGTTATCAATAAAGTAATTGAACATTGTAATCACATAGGTATTATAACCGCAGTTGACCCGAAGAAAAAGAATTTTTTAGCATATAAAAATGTTACTATTTTCAAACCGAATTTAAAAGAGGTAAGAGAGGGTTTGGGTTTAAATATAGAAAATGTAAATGAAAAGGAATTAAACGAAGTACATCGTATTTTATACGAAAACTTGCATCACGACCTTACCTACATCACCTTATCCGAAAAAGGAGTATATTATAATAATGGATTTATTTGCTCAATTATACCTACACACATAAGAAATATTGCAGATGTTAGTGGTGCAGGAGATACTGTTATAGCAACTGCTGCTTTAATATATACTATTACTAAAGATGTGAATCTAATGGCTGAAATATCTAATTTAGCAGGTGGTTTGGTTTGTGAAGAGGTTGGCGTTGTTTCGATAAAAAAAGATAAATTAATAAATGAAGCAGAATTATTGATAATGAAAAGTAATCAATAAAAATCACTTTAATTCCATTCGTATCCTCCAGTTTTTAGGTAGGTAATTATTGGTACGATTTCCTAAATTCTTTATCCAACCCAGTCCTAAATTATTATATTTCACTACAAACCAACCTTTACCGGATTCATTAGTAAGAATATCTTCTTTTTTTAAAAATCGTAGTGCCTGTTCTTTCGTAACATTTATTGACGGTAAATTAGTATTCATATCGTTACTTAGAGCTACATCATGTGCAGGTATCCAGTCTTTAATTGTGCTATTTCCTAATCTAAGTCCTGTTTTTCTTAAGTATAATTTATTTTTTAGTATGTGCCAATCTATTTCATGTTGATTGTGAATTGCACTAAAATTTTCTATGTCTGTGGCTATTACTAAATAATTATCTATATTTAATAAATAACTACTTTGCTCAAATGCTTTTTTATTATGGGCTGTTTTATACCTATGAATTTTTTGCTGATTATCAGATTCATTTTTTTGAATTGCGGCAATAAAAAAACCTTCTCCTTCTATTTTATCTGGAAAAAATCTGTAACCTGTAACTTCATTTTTTTTTGATTTTACCTCAACAATTCCCCAATCTTCTTTTAATTCTGATTCAATTGATGTTATATTATAATTATCTGCAATGAAATCAAGTATCTCCTCATTTTCTTTTGCTGAATAGGAACACGTTGCATATATCAAAATTCCATCATTTTTTAAACACGGTAAAATGTCATTAAGAATTCTTTTTTGTCTATCACTGCAAAGTTGCACATTTTCTAAGCTCCATTCTTTAATGGCATTTGGGTCTTTTCTAAATAATCCCGAACCACTACAGGGGGCATCTACTAAAATAACATCAAAATAATCTGTAAGTAAGCTAAAATCTCTTGGGTCGTTACTGGTTACCCAAGTATTCATTTGTCCCCAACGTGTTAAATTTTCATCTAGAATTGTAGCTCTTGTTCTTATTACATCATTAGAAATAAGTAAACTTTCTGTATCTAATAAAGATGCTATTAAGGTGGATTTACCACCGGGTGCAGCACATAAATCTAATACTCTTAATCCGGTTTTATCTTTAATTATAGATTTAAATAGATGTTGTAAAAACATTGATGATGCCTCTTGTACATAATAAGCACCTGCATGATAATGAGGGTCTAATGTAAAAACCGGCCTTTCGTTAAGATAATAGGCATTTTCGCACCATAATACAGGCTTATTATTTGTATATAAATTAATATCTTTAGAAGGATTAATTCTTACAGAAGTAGGTGAGGGGAGAAGGTGAGCATCTAAAAAAGATTTTTTATTATAACCTTTTAAATTATCTAGTTCATTTAAAAAATCTTCAGGTAATACTACCGACATAATAATAATTTGTGTGCCAAAAGAGTACTAATATTTAAATGGTACTCCTATGTAATTTAATGGTGATATTGCTTTAAGTTCTTTTTTTAATTCTTCACTAATAT
>CAIWXG010000334.1 GCA_903916555.1 uncultured Bacteroidota bacterium | reverse complement strand
CAATAGTGTTAAAAAATAGTGTATTGTATTTTTATGTGTTTTTAATTAAAAAGTTGCGTGTAATTTTTGTATTTCTCTGAATTAACTATATAACAAAAGAGACTATGTAAATGGTCTCTAAGTTGTAATAATCTTAATTTATAATTTTCAAATATTTTTACAACAATCTGTTCGTGAATATTGTGGTAGATAAAATGAGTTTGAAAGCAAACTAATAAAGTATTAAAAAACATAAATTAATGGCCTTATTGTATAATTCATCAATAATAAAATAGTAGGCAACGCGTACTATTTTATTATTAATTTAGTAGGTATAAAAATATATTATTAATAATTTATATAAATATCGTTGCCTTTAATCACAGTTTAGTAATTATTCTATCTTGTTATTACTAATTTAAGAACTACAATACTTCCATCCAAATTAATAATTCTACATTGATAAACCCCGGCATTCATATTTTTTAATGAAATTTCGGTGTCATTACCAATTATTGTATAAGCACCTACACGCCTTCCTGTGTAATCATAGAGCTCTGCGTTACATCCGGCTTGTAGGGCAATTTCACTATGTATTTTGCAGGTGTTTGTTGCCGGGTTGGGTATTAGGGTTATGTTATATGCAGTTGAAACTTGTTTTATATTTAGTGTAGATGCGGATGATAAAGTTAATGAACATAATGGTGTGCATAAAAGAGCATAAGTCATTTCTCGTTGGCAGGAACCCATAAATGTATCGTTTCTGAACTCACGAATAGTATAATCAACAATAGACCGTTGCAATACATTTGGTGTAAATATCATTTGTCCTGAAATAGTATTAAATGAAAATGAACCGGAAACACATTGTAATGGCACTCTGCCATATATTGATTTGCCGGGCCAAGCTATACCTGTATAGGTTACAGTATCAAAAGGAGAAGCTGTTGAGCAAATTCCGGTTCCTGCTATTGCCGGTGTAAGCGCATATCTAAGTGTATCGCCATCGGGGTCTATGCCGCTAAGATTACTTGTATCGGGTACTGATAGACAATAAAAATAATCAGGAATATCATTTAACGTGGGGCTGGTATTAGGATGCCAGGTATTATCCAGAGTATCAATCAATTCAATTGTTGAACCGGCTACTATGTTTGTAATAGCTGCAGCCCTGCCGGGCGATGAACCGGCTAGTACACCACCTGCAAAAATAAAACGCCAATAGTGCGAAGTATAAGGGAGCGTATAAATACCGGTATAGGTATATTTTTTGAATCCCGGATAGGTATAAGAAGTATTAGTGCATTGGGAGCTATCGGGGCCATGTAGGCATTCGTAATAGAGTACAACAGAAGAATCGTTTGTTAAATGCATCGTATCTATACTTATATTGCCATCATAAATGCAAATCTGTGGTTTTGTATAAGGTAAAGTTGAAAATGCCGCACCACTAGCCGCACCACAGACGCCATAAAACGAACAAATTATTTTATAAGTATTACCGGTAATGTGTTCATATCTAAGGTCTGCACCTTCTATATGAGATGCTAAGGCAGAATAATTGAGTAATACTAAAATAGCAAACAGTATTTTTTTCATAAAATTTGTTAGTTAAGTTCTAAAGATAAATAAAATTTCAATTACCCCCCCTAATACAAAAATAAACTTTGTTTTAACTTAATAAGTAGCAAATTGGTGTTTGGTAATTTTTTTATTATTTCCCTAAAAACTTACTATATATTTTTTCTCCTGCTTTTATGCTTATATGTAGTCTGTTTTCTTCAGGTGGTATGGGGCAAGAGTAGCCATCGCCATAAGCACAGTAAGGGTTATAACATTTATTGAAATCTATTGTGAGTATTCCGTCCTTTATTTCTTTTAGTGGTATATCCAAATATCTGCCGCCGCCATAAGTAAAATCATAATTTGTAGCATCAAAAAAAGGTATAAATAAATCATTATTATCAATGCTGTTATTAAGTAAATTGAGCATTTGATAACCATGTAGCTCTATAGCTGTATCGTTTATGGTGCATTTTACAATACCATATTCTTTAAACGGTTTATTTTTACCACTGTGTGTAGGCAACATAATAGGTTTAGAGCCTGGTATCTCTGTTAAAGTAGCATTAACTTTATATTTTACATTTGGTTCAAAGAAATGAATATAGCGAGCGTCAGCCGGCTTCACAGGGGTATTATGCTCTGTGGTAAGTGCTTTTATATAATTGGTTCTGTATTTTACAATTTCTTCATTATAAGTTTGGGCACATAAATTGCCCAAACCCAAAACTGATAATAACACAACTAAATAAAATTTCATGTTCATTTTATTTTATAAATAACTATTGTATTTGGTTTAATGGTTTCATTTGTGGAAAAAACAAAACGTCCTGTATAGAGACCTGCCCGGTAAGAAGCATGGCAAGTCTGTCGATACCAATACCTATGCCGGCAGTTGGTGGCATACCATATTCTAAAGCGTTTAAAAAATCGTAATCTATAAACATTGCTTCTTCATCGCCGCGTTCCATTAATTTCACTTGTTCTTCAAATCTATGTCTTTGTTCTATAGGGTCGTTTAATTCACTATATGCATTAGCTATTTCTTTTCCATTAATAATTAATTCAAAGCGTTCCACTAATCCTTCTATTGTGCGGTGCTTTTTAGTAAGGGGGCTCATTTCAACCGGATAATCAATTATAAATGTGGGTTGTATATAGCTTTTTTCGCATTTTGCACTAAACAATTCATCTACCAGTTTACCTTTGCCCATTGTATTATCAACAGCAATATGTAATTTGTTGCATACTTCCCTAATTCCGTTTTCATCCATATTGCTTATGTCGTGGCCTGTATGTTCTTTAATTGCATCATAAATACTTATTCTTTTGTAAGGTGCTTTTAAATCAACAGTTATGCCATCAATAACCGTACTTGTTATACCATTGGTAGCAATAGCGGTTTTTTCAAGCAATTGTTCTGTTGTTTCCATCATCCAGAAATAGTCTTTGTATGCAACATAAAACTCCAAAATAGTAAATTCGGGGTTGTGAGTTCTGTCCATACCTTCGTTTCTAAAGTCGCGACTAAATTCATATACCCAATCGAAGCCGCCAACAATTAAGCGTTTAAGGTATAATTCGTTGGCTATACGCAAATATAAAGGTATATTAAGTGCATTGTGATGTGTAATAAAAGGGCGTGCCGATGCGCCACCCGGAATACTTTGTAATACAGGGGTATCAACTTCCAAGCCACCACGCATATTTAAGAAATCGCGTATGGCATTTTTCATTTTTGTAATTTTAGTAAAGCGTTGTCTTACTTCCTCGTTAACAATCAAATCGGCATATCGTTGACGGTATTTAAATTCAAGGTCTGTAACGGCATCAAACACTTCGCCGTCTTTTTCTTTTACAATTGGTAACGGGTGTAAAGACTTAGTAAGTAAGGTGAATTCTCTTACATGTATAGATGTCTCACCGGTTTTTGTAATAAATGCATAACCTTTAACACCAATAATATCACCTAGGTCTAATAATTTTTTAAAAACAACATCGTAAAGAGATTTGTCTTCACCGGGGCAAATATCATCTCTGCGAATGTAAATTTGAATTCTGCCGGCACTATCTTGCAAAACTGCAAAATTTGCCTTTCCCATATCTCTAACGCTCATAATGCGACCCGCTAAAGAAATATTCTGAAAAGCTTCTTTAGTTTTTTCTGAAAAGTTTTGCTTTATTTCAACAGAAGAATGGCTGATTTCAAATAGGGGAGCAGGGTAGGGTTCTATACCATATTTTTTTAGTTCTAAGAGTTTCTCTCTACGTATTTGTTGCTGTTCGTTTAGTGTAACTTGCAT
>CAIWXG010000333.1 GCA_903916555.1 uncultured Bacteroidota bacterium | reverse complement strand
GTTTTGCATCCCATTGTTCTATTTCTTCAATCTTTACATCTTTATTAATCTTAGAATTATTAAGAATAGTATATTTATGTTTTTGATAATAATTCCAATAAAGTTGTGCGGTTATACTTTGCCAAACAGCATTATTAGGAAATTTGTCTTCTTTAGCATTTTTTTCGGCATAATTAATTAAATCAAGTTCATTATTTTCAGAGGTATCATGTACTACTTTTAAATAATAAAATTGGGCTTTTAGCATCATAATAGATTCATTATTTGCTTTAGCTACTCCGTAAATACTATCTATTAATGTTACTGCAGATTTAGGTTTTGAATTTTCAAGTAAGTTTTCAACCCGCTGCCATTGTGAAAAGTAAGGGTCATTTTCTTTAACACTATCCGATGCCTTACTGTGTTTTGTATTTAATTGTTCTTTTGCTGTTGTAATAATACTTAGCAAACAAAAGAAGAATAAGATGACTTTGTTCATTAGAGAAAGATTTACATTATATTGCTTAGCAACAAACAATTATAAAGTACAAAAAAACAAAAAATAGTCTTATTTTAAGAATATTAAATTTATTATTACTAAACATTTATTTATTAAAGGGGTTTATTCTGATTTATTTCAAATTGATATTCTCTTAAAAACCTAAAATGATTGATAGAAAAATAAGAAAAAATTTGAAACAAGAAATTGTTAATATTATTAGATTAAAATAATAAAGCAAACTTTTCTTTTTTGAAATAGTCTATTTTGATAGTGAAATTATTTATTTCTTTAAAATAATAATTATGAAAAAAAATATTTTGTTTTTAGCATTTATATTGCTCTATGTTAATAATACTTATGCAGCTTTCCCGATATTAAAGAATACAGTTGCAATAAATGATAATATTGAACAGGAACAAAGTAAATTAGATATGCCTATTAGTACCAATACAAGCAAAATTACTAATAGTAGCAATAAAATGTATTTACCCTATCAATATGGAGATGGCAGAAGGGATTGGAGACGAGGTGAAGGCATGCGTGCTATGTTTTGGGCTATCTGGGGTCTGTTTGTCTGGCCATTGGGTATTTTAGCAATTATACATGGTATAAGGGGCTTAGGCAGTAGGTCGGGTAGGGAGCAAGATAGAGCATTATTAGGACTTATTTTGGGTATTGGTGAAGTAATAGCATGTATATTATTTATAATTTTATTATTTACTTTCCCATTTTATTTTATAATAATATAACTATTGATATATTAAGTCATTCCGCACAGAAATATTGCCTTGTAAACCACCGGAATGAATACATAATATTTTATCGATAGAAATAAAATAATTATCTAATAATAATTGATTTAAGCCATACATCATTTTGGAGGTATAGACAATATCAAGTGGAATTTTATTTAAATCATAAAAATCATTCATAAAAGTAATGAGTTCTTTATTCCATTTGCCAAAACCACCAAAGTGCCATTCATCCTGCAAATGCCAATTGGTATTCTTATTTTTGTCTAAATGCTTATTTATAGATTGCTCCATATATTTACCATCTTTCATGGGTACGAAACCAATTATGTATTGTTGTCTTTTTAATTTATTTCTAAGCCCTATTAAAGTAGTACCGGAGCCAACTGCAATGGCAATATGGGTATAATTTTTATCAATAAATCTATCCATAAGTCCGGCACCCGTTCTGCCAAGTTCATTAGCCCCTCCTTCGGGAATTATATAAATATCATCAAAATGGGCAGCCATTTTTCTAATCCAGTCCGGTTGTTCATTGTTTTTGTACTCTTCTTGTGTTACAAATATCAATTCCATACCATATTCTATACAAGAAAGTAGGGTAGGCGTTAGCTTATCATACTTGCCACGAACAATTGCCACCGCAGGAATATTGAATTTTTTTGCAGCATAAGCTGTTGCGACCAAATGATTTGAGTAGCCACCACCAAAAGTAAGAACGGTTTTAAAGCCGTCATCAACAGCATTGGCTAAGTTTAATCTAAGTTTAAACCACTTATTCCCGGATACGATGGGGTGTATTAAATCGAGCCTTAGAACATCTATGCCCGAAACCTTGCCTTTATACCAAAATTTATGTAATGGTTGTATAATAGCCAGTCTTTCATCAATTGTAACCATATTCTTTTAAATACAATTCGTTATCGCGCCATTTGGGACGCACTTTTATAAATAATTCTAAATGAACCTTTTTTTGTAAAAATTCTTCTATATTTTTTCTTGAGTTGATACCTAATTGTTTAATCATACTACCGCCTTTACCTAATAGAATACCTTTTTGTGTTTCTCGGCTTACAATAATTTCTGCTTTAATCACATTCAGGGTTGGTTTTTCTTCAAAAGCCTGAATAATGACCGCAGTATGGTATGGAATTTCTTCTTCAAATAAGGCAAATATTTGTTCACGTATCAGTTCGCAAACAAAAAAACGTTCAGACCTGTCTGAAATATTTTCTTGTGAATAATAGGGTGGGGCTTCGGGTAAAAAACTAAGTATCAGTGGTATTATTTTGTCAGTATTCACTTGTTTTTTAGAAGAAATTGCCAAAAGTTCCCATTTAGGATATGTAGCTTTATAACTTTCAATCACAGTTTGTAAACTACTTTTATCTTCCAGCTTATCTGTTTTATTTAATAATAATAGCGTAGGTACTTTTAAATTAAGGGTGTTTACAATACTATCTAAATCTTCGGGTGGGCGAGTAATATCGTGCATTAGGATAGCTACATCGGCATCTTCCAAGGCACTTTTTACCTGAGCCATCATTTTTTCATGCAGTTTATACTTTGGGTCTATAATACCCGGAGTGTCCGAAAAAACGATTTGGTATTCAGGTTCATTAAGAATACCTAAAATTCTATGCCTTGTTGTTTGTACTTTAGGGGAAGTAATTACTAAATTTTCGCCGAGTAAAACATTTAACAACGTTGATTTCCCTGCATTGGGAGCACCAAAAATATTTACAAAGCCCGATTGAAATTTGTCTTGCATCTGGTGTAAAGTTACAACCTTATCTAAATAAATTGCACATTAGATATAATTTATATTTATTAGCTATGAAATAAATACAATTAAAAATGGATTGGTTTTAAATTAACGTTTTAGAGCTAAATAAAAATCATCTTTTTTGTTTCGTAAGGTTTAAGTGTGTATCTTTGCAGTCAACTCGCGAGATAGAGCAGCGGTAGCTCGTCGGGCTCATAACCCGAAGGTCATAGGTTCGATCCCTGTTCTCGCTACCAAAGAGGGGAACTGCAAATTATTTTTGTAGTTCCCTTTTTCT
>CAIWXG010000332.1 GCA_903916555.1 uncultured Bacteroidota bacterium | reverse complement strand
TCCAAGTAAATCCTTTTGTGTGTTACTACTCGTAGCCCTACTTCTGTACCTGCACAAACACCTGCAAACTGATTTGTAGAAAAATGATGTATTTTAACAGTATCCAAACTACTTTCTGTCCTTGGCATTACTATTCCAAGTCCGAATCTACCAATAAGGTCTAATGCGAAATTGTGTGTTATACTTCTAAACAAGCCATATCTGGTAATATAATTTACTTGCAATGCACCTGTACCGTCGTGTAAGTTGTAATAATTATTTTTACTGTTATAAAGTAATGTTTTACTAAACTTATTTCCCCCCATTGTACCATTCGCATTTATTTTTTGGTCGGCAGTTAGGTAATAGAGATAAGGGTCATAACACAATTCAAAACCACGTGATTGATTATAGTTATAAAAAAAACCAATATGCCAGCTCAATTGTTTATATGAAAAACTAGTACCACCCGCCGCTTGCCCGGTAGCAGTTACATTACTTAAGTAATAGTCGTTTTTTAAAGGGTACTGTATTACATGTATAGTAGAATTCATTGGGTATTGCAAACCATATCCCAAACTAAAAAATACCGAAAAACGTTTATCAATTTCAGCATTTGCAACTTGAGAATTGGCACTACTTATTTGCAATAAAAAAATTAACAATAAAAAATATTTAAATGTATTTTTACAATGCATACTTTCCTGAATTAAGCACAAATATAGTAATATTTTTTAATTATAATTGATAATGATAATAATATACATTAATGTAAATTAGTTTCAGTAATAAATTACAAAAAAAACTTACATTTTGCATAAAGAAACTAACGATATATATTATTCTCCAAATGCAATTTAAAAAATATAAATTGTTATTATAAAATAATTTGCAGCGAAGATATTGTTTTTTCTCAAAAAATTTAAGTATAAAAATCTATGAATACATTTATACAGAAATACTTTTTACTTTGCACAAATAAATTAACTTTATAACAACATTATTTCAATTTAATATAGAGATAATTTTGCTGTATATACTTTTTACACATGGATTTTTTTAAATATCAAGGCTGTGGGAACGATTTTGTTTTAATAGACAATAGAAAACAAAATATATTATTATCAACAAAAACAATTGCTCTACTTTGCAATAGGCATTTTGGAATTGGTGCTGATGGACTAATCGTATTAGAAGATATAATAGGTTACGATTTTAAAATGGTTTATTATAATGCTGACGGTAATGAAAGTACTATGTGTGGTAACGGAGGACGATGCATTGTAGCTTTTGCACAATTATTACATATAATTGAAAATGCTGCTACATTTATTGCTGTTGATGGTGTGCATACTGCTACTATTTCGTCTAATAAAATAGTTAATCTGAACATGCAAAATGTTGATGATATTATATTCACAGATACGAATGCCATTCTAAATACCGGCTCGCCTCATTATGTAAAATGGGTTGAAGATGTTGATAATATGAATGTTTACGAAACAGGAAAACAAATAAGATATGCATCGCAATTCTCACCTGCCGGTATAAATGTAAATTTTGTGCAGATAGTTGGGGATAGCTTATTGGTTCGTACTTACGAACGAGGAGTAGAAGACGAAACACTTAGTTGCGGTACAGGCGTTACCGCAAGTGCTATTGCGACCACAAAATTAAATACCGGTTTCTTTAATACTAAAATAGAAACAAAAGGAGGTAATTTAGAAGTTAGTTTCTGTAAAAATACACCACTAAGTGCAACAAATATAGTTTTATCGGGTCCGGCAAGTTTCGTTTATAAGGGTAATATTAGTATATAAATTATTTAAAATTTTACATAATTTTCTACCGGTTGTCTTTTCGCAATAGATTTTGCTAAGGTAAGCTCGTCGGCATATTCTAACTCGCCGCCAAAAGCAATGCCTCTGGCAATTGTAGTGATAGTTACCTGTAAATCTTTTAATTGTCGGGCTATGTAATAAACTGTTGTGTCGCCCTCTATTGTGGGACTTAATGCCATTATTAATTCGCTTACCTCTTCTTTTTGAATTCTGCCATGCAAAGAGGAGATATTTAATTGTTCGGGCCCAATGCCGTCTAATGGAGATAAAATACCACCTAAAACATGATATACGCCATTATATTGTTGTGTGCTTTCTATTGCAATTACATCCCGAATATTTTCTACAATACATACCTGCCTTTGATTACGTGCCGGATTAAGGCAAAATAAACATAAGTCATCGTCCGATATATTATTGCAAACCTTACAGTGTTTTACTTCATGCCTCATTAAGGACAATGCCCCTGTAAAATTGTCAACATCACTTTTTTCCATTTTCAGCAAATGCAGTACCATTCGCAAGGCAGTTTTTTTCCCAATACCCGGCAATCTTGAAAATTCTTGTACTGCATCTTCAATTAATTTTGATGAAAAAATCATATTATATCTAAATTCTTACAATTGCATAACCTTAAAACAGTAACATTTTATGTTCCGGTTTAATTGTCATCACAAATAATATCCAATAAAAAGACAAAGCTACATTAAAAGGAAAATCTTACAATTATCTATTTTTATACATTTTTAAAAAACACAAATATAATTTATTTTCCATTTTTATGAATATTATCTGTCAATACTAAATTACAATAATTTAATCTGATAAGATAAACTACTTTTGGGTTTTTAAACATAATAAATATTTAATGAGTACAACTTTTATTGGCGAGCATTTATTACCCGGTAGTGTGGGTCATTTTTTTGTAATCACCTCTTTTGTTGCAGCCTTGTTTAGCACCTTCAGTTATTTTAGAGCTACAAGAACAGAACTAACAAATATTAAAAGCAGTGCAAGCTGGACATTATTAGGTCGATGGGGCTTCTTTCTACATTCTTTTGCTGTTATTGGTATTTTTATAGCCCTATACTACATTATAGAAAATCATCTTTTTGAATATCATTATGCTTGGGAGCATTCATCGGTAGCAATGCCGGGCAAATATTTACTTTCTTGTTTTTGGGAAGGGCAACAAGGCAGTTTTATGCTATGGTCTTTTTGGCATTGTGTATTAGGCATTATTGTTATGAAAACGACTAAAGGTTTAGAAACACGTACAATGACTATCATATCATTAGTACAGGTATGCCTAAGCACTATGCTTTTAGGCTTTTATATAAGTGCCGAATATAAAATAGGAGCAACACCTTTCGATTTAATGCGACATGCCATGCAAGGAGCTCCTATTTTTACGAACCCTAATTACATGGAAACAAAATTTATGCAAGATGGGAATGGTCTAAATGTATTGTTACAGAATTATTGGATGGTAATACACCCTCCGGTATTATTTCTTGGTTTTGCAACTTCACTAATTCCGTTTGCATATTGCATTGCAGCAATTTGGAAAGGCGAATATCAAAGTTTTGTAAAACCTACTATAAACTGGACTTTGTTAAATGGTGCAGTTTTAGGTACAGGTATTATGATGGGTGGTGCATGGGCTTACGAATCATTGAATTTTGGCGGTTATTGGGCTTGGGACCCTGTAGAAAATGCATCTCTTGTACC
The DNA here is from genome assembly GCA_903916555.1 of uncultured Bacteroidota bacterium. Classification (GTDB taxonomy): domain Bacteria; phylum Bacteroidota; class Bacteroidia; order Chitinophagales; family Chitinophagaceae; genus CAIYTT01. The sequence continues at coordinate 21,607 of CAIWXG010000332.1, read as the reverse complement.
TTGGCTTACTTTAATGGCAGGGCTACATACATTATTATCTTATAAAGCAAGTGGCAGAGCATTGGTGGCAACTTTTGTATTATTAATGCTTACACATTTATTGGTATGGTATGCTACTTTTCTTACACGTACTGGTATTTTAGGTAATACATCGGTACATGCATTTACAGGCGATGGCAAGTCTATGACCTACCATTTATTATTTGTAATAGCAATTTTACTAGCAGTGGTTCTTTTTGTTTTAATTAGAAACTGGAAAAAAATACCACGAATAAAAACGGAAGAAGGCACATTTACGCGTGAATTTTGGATGTTTGTGGGGTCTGTAATATTATTTCTTTCCTCATTGCAAATAATAATTACAACATCTATTCCCGTTTGGTCGCCATTAGCTAAATTTTTTACAGGCAATGATATCGCACCACCAAACGAACCAATGACGCATTACAATAATATACAGGTATGGATTGCAGTTGTTTTAGGAATACTTTCAGGCAGTACTTTGTATATGAAATATAAAACAGAAAACATTAAAGTACTCTTAAAACAATTACTGTTACCTACCTCTGTTGCCTTAGTAATGACTGTTTTTATAGTATGGGGACAAAAAATTACTCTAGGGCAATATGTATTAATGCTTTTTGCGGCTTCTTATGGTATGGTTGCAAATATCTATTATGGTATAGCAATACAAAAAACTAAATTTAAAAAATTGGGTGCATCTGTTGCTCATTTTGGTTTTGCAACTGTACTCTTGGGTATTTTACTTTCGTCTTATAATAAGCATGTAATTTCTAATAATACAGATGGCAAAGTTATTAATATGGGTAAGAAAACTATACAAGAAAACCAGAAAGAGAGTATGGAAAACATTGTTTTATATTTAAATGCACCCGTTAGAATGGGCGAATATCAAGCTACTTATATTGGCGACAGCGAGGTTGAGGGTAAGGACAAGCGCATTTATTATAAGGTGAAAATGATTAGAAATGATTCTGCAACTAAGAATATTACAGAAGAATTTATGTTATACCCTGATGCATTTATTAACCCCAAAGGTAGCCAAGGTTTAAGTGCCAATCCATCAACCAAACACTATATAGACAGAGATATTTTTACATACATTAATCAGGCACCTGATAAAAGCAAAGAAAAAGCACCTACATACAACAGTCATTTATTAAAAAAAGAAGGCGACACCATTTTTGTTAGAGGTGGGTATATGATATATAATGGACTTATTAAAGGGGCTACAGATACCCGATACAAACTTGGAGACAGCGACCTTGCTGTTAAAGTATCTTTGGCTGTTTATTATGCCGACAGTTTTGTAAAAAATATTGAACCTGCATTTGTAATGCGTAATTACCTGAATCAAAAAAGCCTTAAAATTGATTATATAGAAGATACAAACTTAAATATGGAGTTGTACACCAGATTCTCTAACTTAATAATTGAAGGCAAAGATAAGCCGGTTGCAGAGGTTGCAGTAATGCAAACAGATACCAAAGACGAATTTATTGTTTTAAAGGCTATTGTTTTCCCATACATTAATGTTCTTTGGGCAGGGGTAATAATTATGGTTTTCGGCTTTTTTATAAGCTTAGGTAATGGTTTTGAAAAATTAAAGAATGTTGCTGGCAAATAATTTTTTATATATAAATATTATTTATGCAAAATGTATTCTTACAAGAACTTTCTTCTTTTTATTGTTATATTAATTATTTTGTTATTTCTTTTTAGTTTTAGCCGAACAATTGTTTGAGTAGTGTTTTGTAAAATTTCAATCATATTTACAAAAGAAATATTTCTAACTGATTTTCCGTTAATTTCTGTTATCAAATCACCAACCCTCAAGCCTTCAAAGTTTGCAGGTGAATTTTGTAAAATAAAGCTAATTTCATAAGCATTTAGGTCGGTTCGTCTATCATCTACAAAAAAACCTGTTGTAGTATAACCAAAAGGTTTTTTGAAATTACCGTTTGGTTTTAGGTAAATAAAATTATGTTTAAAATCCATTATTATATTGAATCTGCTAAAAAGCCCGTTGCCAACCAACCCTGCTTCCTTCCATTTTCCAAGACTAGCATTAATTGTATCCCCGATTGTTTTTTTTACATTTTTATCTAAGCTTATTATAGGTTTATTAAATATAAATGTATCTATTTTTATGTAGTTTGCCCTATAATTATACTCCTCAGTACCTCCACCAATATCTCTGTTAGATTTATAAAAAGATAAAGGCGAAATATTATTAGTTAAATTATTTTTTTTAATAGTATTTGAATTTATAGCCAAGGTTGCTGCCATACCAATATCTATACCAAAATTTTCTTCAATATATAACGAATCATTCAACCCAATTTTAATTTTTAGACCATCTTTGTAAGGCATTTTTGTATATCCTGAAAATAATTGTTTATCTATTAGTTCAAATTGGTGAAGTATAATATAATAATGTTCGAAATTTATTTCCATTATATAATTATCAAATAAATCAGACCCAATTATTCCATCCGCTCTGTGTCCTAATGCAGGACCAAGAAGCTTATTTAGCGGGAGTACGGGAACTAAATCTTTATTAAAAACTATGGTATCTAAATTAATAATTACATTCTTGCAAAACCTTACCAACATTTTACCACCAGCCCCTGGCTGATAAACTTTATCCTGATAAATGGTTTCTGTTCCATCAAATGTTTTGATATTATTTTCTTTTAGAAATGAGCTATCCATTCTTAAACCATCAGCTTTGGTATCAAAAATTAATTGTGCATTTGTTTTATTATCAAATTTGCATTTCAAGTATATTTGATGAACAAATTCGAAAGGAATTGCATTTTGAGGTAAATTGAAATTTACAATATTTTTATTCGGAATATTTTTTTTTAAGTTTTGCTGTGCATAAAGTATAGATGTGAAATTATTTAATAAAAAAAACAAATGAAAGAGACTGCGTGTTTTCATGTTTATAATTTTTCATTTTAAATAAAGGGCAAGTTAAGTTAAATTTTAAATGAATAAAATCAAATTAATATAGTTTAATTTCATGCCCACCGTTCTGTCTTCATTTCATACCAATTTTTTGCAGCCAACCCCAGCCTTGTAATCAACTAATTATCAATACCTTGATTGCCAAATTTCCTACTGCATCGCAGTTGGAAATTTTTTAAAATTGACATCTATAATCAACGAGTTATATCGTTTAGACATTAAAAAGTGTTATGAATATTTTATATTTGGGAACCCTGAAAGGATTTAATATCATTGTATATGACATAGCCCTATGCTATACGAGTGTATGAAGCATTTTGATGTCCAATTGGTATTAAGTTAATAATTGGCGTTTTATTGCAAAATTTAAGTTTAAAGAATTAAGGCATCTTTTAAAACAATAAAGGCTTCCTGTATTACAGAAAGCCTTTATTAAAAATAATATATCCAAGAATTATCTTTTGTGTTTCTTTTGATTACCAAAATTATTACCACCCGGTTGGTCATCACCGTCAGGGCTGCCCATTCTATCCATTACACAACGGAAACCGATTGTAGCTGTAGATAGATTGCCTTGTAAATAACGGCGTGTACCCGGTGATAACCAGTATGCTCGGTCTGCCCAAGAACCACCTTTAAAAACTTTAGTAGAGTCATTTATCAATGTATTTTCGCCATATTTATAAGCGTAATTAGATAATGTATCACCGTCTTTAAAATTGTTTAAATCATTCGTTCTTACATCATAAGTTCTGGTAGCTTGTAGCTTCTTAGTGCTTACCGGTTGAATTAATAAGCGACCTAATGAATCTTTTTCTTCAAAAGTATAATCTTCTTGATAAACATACTCATTATATATATTACCACGGAAACCGCGGAACTCATTCATATCTGTATGCGTTTCAGGACGATAAGTATCCATAACCCACTCATTAACGTTACCAGACATATTATAAAGACCAAAAGCATTTGGCAAATAAGAATTTACAGGTGCTGTAACATCTGCATTATCATTTAAACCACCGGCTACACCCATCGCATCACCTGCACCACGCATAAAGTTACCTTCAAACTCACCTTGGTAACGGTTACGTGTACCATATCTTGGTGTGTTTTTTGGTCCCCAAGGTAGTGTATTACGGTCGGTTACAACCTCCTCACCTCTACGTCTTTTATTTTCAGGTGCAGGGTTATTACCTAATAAACCTAAGGCTGCATATTCCCATTCTGCTTCGGTAGGTAATCTAACATCAGAAATAAATAAACCGTCTTCATATCTCATTGGGCGGAATTTATCACCACTTGGGTCAAGATTATGTTTTAGGTTATTACCGTTAGTACCTTCGTACTGGCCGGCAACATAAGTACCTGTATTGTACACATCCTCGTTCGATTGGTCAGTATTAGGTTGTAAAGTTTGATTTTGAATTAATAAAAACTCATTCAATCTTTCTGTACGCCATTGGCAAAAATCTGTTGCTTTATACCAACTAACGCCTACTACAGGATAGTGGTCATAAGCCGGCATTTTGAAATAGTTTTTTACATAAGGCTCATTATAAGCTAATGGAGAACGCCAAACTGTTTCATCTGGTTGTGTATATACGCATAATTCAGGATAGTCAGACCCATAAACGCGCCAAGTCCAATATACATATTCGCGATAGCTCACATTTTCGCATTCTGTTTCATCCATATAAAAAGAAGATACCGATACGGTTCTACGCATACTGTTAGCTTCTACGGTAGGCACTTCATCTTCAGTAGCCCCCATTGTAAACCTACCACCAAGCACAAAAGTCATTCCGATGGGTGTTTGTTGTCCTTTATAGTCAGCAACTTCAAACCCGCCATATCTTCTGTCGTTCCAAAACCAGTTGGTAACCCTCGATACGCCTTCACCTTTGCCAAGCTTATGGGACCGGGATTCGCAGGATGTAATTAATACTGCTGCACTGATGCCAAGTAAAATGTTGCTAAAAAGTTGTCTTTTCATAATTAAGCTAATAAATTTTTACACTAATTAGTATGCCTGCATTAAAACAAGCGTACAATGATAAAGCAAAGTTTTGAAATTTTCAACTTTTAACGATTATAAGTTGAAAATTTTCACACTTTTTTTTTATTCATGTCAAACATAATTTTTGTTAAAAAAATACGTTATACATTCCGCAAGGTATATTAAATTTTATTTTTTTTAGTTTAATATGCTTATTTTTGTATCATTGTAATTTAAAGGCAAATCTAATGAAAAAATTAATTTTCTTTCTTTGTTTCTTTTTGAATCTGAGTTTAATTTCAAAATTAAGTGCAAGAACCGAACAGTTCCACGTTAATCCATCTGAAATTTACAAAGATTATATAGTAGAAAAGATTCTTTTGCAGCAATATACACTACCCGAAATTAGTATCTCTAATACTACGTTTAATGAAAATGGTGCTTTACCGAAAGATGCTCTACCTGCCGACCCTACTAAATTTACAGTTAGAATAGGTATGGAACGCAAAAAAACGTATGCTTTTATTCGTATTCCTGTTTATTCTCTTGCTAATACAACCGGTTCTGTTCAGATTCTTTCCGATTTTACACTTACAATTAATGAATCTACTACTTCTGCCAAAAATAAATCGGCATTAAGAACCACAGACAAACAACCATCTGTATTAACAAGCGGAAATTGGTATAAAATAGGTATTCCGGCAACAGGCTTTTATAAAATTGATTATACCTTTATAAATAGTTTAGGTATAAATCCAAGTACTGTAAATCCGGCAGACATTCGTATTTTTGGTAATGGCGGTAAAATGCTGTCTGAAGATAATTCTATAAGTAGATATAACGACTTGCAAGAAAATTCTATTTGGGTTAGTGCCTCCGGTAGTAGTTTCTCAACAAATGATTTTGTTGTTTTTTACGGTATGGGTACTACTAATTGGATTAAAGATAGTATAAATAAGTTATTTGTACACCAAAATAATCTTTATGCTGATACCGCTTATTATTTTATAACCTTTAACAAAGGTTCGGGTGCAAGAATAGCATCACAATCGTTTACAGGCACACCAAATATTACTGTAAACAGCTATAACTATTACGATGTACATGATTTAGATTTAATAAATCCGGTTAAATTAGGAAAAGTATGGTATGGTGAACAATTTAATCCGATACTTTCAAATTTATTTCAAACATTTACTTTTAATCCGGGTACAACTATCGATAGTGTTTTGTATAGAATATCTTTCGGCAGTACTTGCGATATAGGCGGTAGTAGCTATGATGTTTCTGTAAATGGGGCTAATACCAGTACAGCACCAATTGCTAATGCTACAACAGGCGATGATTTAATGTCTTTGAGTCCTTATACAAATAAAGTAGCATGTAATTCTTCTTCTATAAATATTGGTATAAAATTTAATCCTGCCGATGCCGTTGGGTTAGGCTATTTAGATTATGTTGAAATTAATGGTCGTAGCCAGTTGGCATTAACAGGCAATCAATTAAGTTTCAGAGATTGGAACAGTGTAGGTGTAGGTAATATTGCCAATTATCAATTGCAAGGTGCAAATGCAAACACACAAGTATGGGATGTAACCAACCCACAGATTCCGGTTTTAATGAATGGTAATTTTAGCAGTAGCGTTTATACATTTGCCCAAGATGCATCCTATTTACATGAATATGCTGCATTTAGCAATACAAATTTTAAATCGCCAAAATATATTGGTGTTGTCCCTAATCAAAACCTTCATGATTCTGCTTTTTATGATTGCATTATTGTTACCTATCCTAACTTTTTAGAACAGGCCAACAGGTTAAAAGCACATCATGAATCGCATGATAATATGAAAGTTATAGTAGCCACTACAACACAAATATATAATGAATTCTCTTCTGGTGGGCAAGATATAAGTGCAATAAGAGATTTCGAGAAAATGTTTTATGACAGAGCAGGAATGGATAGTACTTTAATGCCAAAATATGTAATACTTTTCGGAGGTGCTTCTTACGACTATAAAAATAGGGTTGCAAACAATTCAAATTATATACCTGTATTTGAATCAGCGTCATCTACAAATGATTTAAATAGTTTTTCTACCGACGATTTTTATGCATTTCTTGATGATAATGAAAATATTGAAAATTATAGTGTACATAATATTATGGATATTGGTGTAGGTAGATTACCGGCAAGAAGTGTTGCTGATGCAACAGTACTTGTAAATAAAATTATTAGTTATACAAAAGATTCTACGTTAGGCCCTTGGCGAATTTCTTCAACTTTTGCAGCAGACAATAACGATGCAGCAGGCAATCACATGGATGATGCCGAATATATGGCGGCAACAGTAATAAACAATACCGGAAATTTATATAATGAAGGTAAAGTTTATATTGATGCTTTACCGGTTATTTCTACACCTGCCGGCACAAGATGCCCAGATGCCAATGCCGGGATAAATAATCAAATTTATAAAGGAACATTTTTAGTTAATTACAACGGACATGGCAATACCGAGGTATGGGCATCAGAAAGAATATTAACTCAAGATGATTTTAATAACTGGAACAATGCAAATATGTTACCTTTTATGGTTACAGCTACTTGCGATTTTGGGCAATTCGACCAACCGTCTTTTGTTTCTGCCGCAGAACAATTAACACTTAGAAATGGAGGTGGGGTAATTGCTATGCTTACTACAACACAGGCAGTATATGCTGTTTATAATGTAATTATAAATTCAAATTATTTAAAATCTCAGTTTACAAAAAATGCCGATGGCTCTTGGAATACGTTTGGAGATGCAAGTAGAAAAAGTAAAAACATAACTTTTTCTTCAACAATGGATTCGCAAGAATTAATTAATTTCCGCAAGTTTTCTCTTTTAGGCGACCCGGCACTTACTCCCGATTTCCCAAAATATAATATAGTTATAGATAGTATTTTAGATGCGTTTACACTACATACTACAGATACCATAACGGCTTTAGGGGCTTATACAATAAATGGCACATTAAAAGATTTAAGTAATAATGTAATGCAAGATTTTAATGGTACAGTCTATGTTACTTTTTACGAACAAGCACGTACAATAAAAACAATAAGTGGTACAAATGAATCTTTTAAAGTACGCGACAATGTTATTTATAAAGGTATTGTTTCTGTTGTTAACGGTCATTTTTCACTCACATTTATTACGCCCAAAGATATCAACTACAGTTATGGAAAAGGTAAAATAAGTACCTATGCCGATAATGGTACCACCGATGCTGCCGGTGCAGATACTTCTTACTATATAGGCGGTTATTCTGCACACCCGGTAATAAGCACAGATACACCAATTGTAAAAGTTTACATTAATGATACTTTTTTTAAAGAAGGCGGACTTACAGGTACAAATACATCCTTATTTGTTGCACTGCAAACAGAAACAGGAATTAATGTGTCTGGCAATACGGTTGGACACGACCTTATTGCACTAATAGATGGTAACAAAGAGGCTCCTTATATATTGAATGATTATTATCAAACAGCACCAAATACTTATAAAAAAGGTTATGCCACTTTTCCAATTTCAGGCATTCCGGATGGTAAGCACACCCTATTTGTTAGAGCTTGGGATGTAAATGACAATACCGGTACAGGATATATTGACTTTTATGTTATGGACGGTAGGATTGTTGATATTCAAAATTTATCTAACTTCCCTAATCCATTTAGCAATAGCACTCATTTTGTATTTGAGCATAATCACCCGAATGAACAATTAAATGCAAAAATTGAAATTTATAGTGTAGCAGGTGCATTAGTTAAGAAAATTGAAGATACTTTTACACCAACAGGAAGTGTAAGCAGAGAAATAAACTGGGATGGTACTGATGAAAACGGGGCATGGTTGCCATCGGGTATTTATGTATATAGAATAAATATAACTTCCGATAAAGGATTTGTTTCATCTGCATACCAAAAGTTAGTGATTGTGCGTTAAGGTACTTAGTTTGTTGATTATAAGTTTCTTTTTTATCTATTGACAAACTGAGGAAAAAGTAATATTTTTGCGAAAAGTAAAATTTATAAATATTAATCTAAAATAGGATGTCTAAAAAAATTGCTTTAATAGGCTTAGCACTCATGGCTGGGTTTTTTAACTCTTCAGTTTTCGGTCAAAACTTAAATGGTCAGAATTCTAATTTTGTTACTACTGCTGTACCATTTTTAAGAATATCGCCCGACGCCCGTTCGGGTTCTATGGGTGAATCGGGAATCGCAATTACACCCGATGCCAATGCCCAATACTGGAATGTTGCAAAACTCCCTTTTACAGATAAAAATATTGGTTTTTCGGTTACCTATACACCTTGGTTAAAAGACTTAGTACCCGATATTTTTCTTGCCTATCTTGCCGGTTATGGCAAATTTGGTAAAGACGGAGAAAACGTAATAAGTGGTTCTATGCGTTATTTCTCACTCGGCAACATAAACTATACCGACCAAATAGGTAATGGTATAGGTACAGGTATGCCAAGAGAATACTCGTTTGATTTAGGCTATTCCCGTAAACTTTCTGAATACTTATCCACAGGTGTTAGTATGCGTTATATTCATTCTGCAATAGCTTCTGGTGTTAGTTATTCAGGCAATAGCTCTGAATATAAGCCCGGTAATGCAATAAGTGCCGATTTAGGTGTTTATTACACCAAAACAAAGGAAAAAGATGATATTCATAGTAATACTATCAGCTTAGGTGCGGTAGCAAGTAATATTGGTTCTAAAATTTCTTATAATTCTACCCGTAGCGATTTCATCCCTATGAATTTAGGTATTGGTGCTGCATATACTTCTAAATTAGACCAATATAACTCTATTACAGTAGCATTAGATTTAAATAAATTATTAGTACCTATTTTAAATAGTACAGGTAGCGACACGCAGGTATCGGTAATTAGCGGTATCTTTAATTCTTTTAAAACAGGAGACCAAATTAAAGAGATTGATGCTTCACTAGGTTTAGAATGGTGGTATCAAAATCAGTTTTCGGTACGTGCAGGTTATTTTTATGAAGATAAATCAAATGGAGACCGTCAATACATTACTACAGGCATTGGTTTAAAATATAATGTATTTCAAGTACATTGTTCTTATATTATACCGTCAGGTAGCGGAATAACAAGAAATCCATTATCTAATACATTAAGATTCACGTTGATTTTTGCTTTAGACAAAATAGAAAAAGCTGCACCCGATAATACAGGTAGCAATGTAAATGACGGACAATAATTTAAATATAAGAACTTCATTTTAAAATGACATTACAAGACACTTTTATTCAGGCTGTTGCAGATAGTAAAACACTATCTGCAAGGCCTGATAATAATACATTATTAAAACTATATAGTTTATACAAACAAGCTACCGAAGGCGATAATACAGAAGATGTTCCCTCAAATCCGTTTGACATAGTTGGCAAAGCCAAACACAATGCTTGGGATGCACTAAAAGGATTGAGTGCAGACGATGCCAAAACTCAATATACAAACTTAGTTAATACACTTAAAAATAGTTGATTTAAAGGAAATAGAAAAACAAGGTAACTTGAGAATCTATTTTATTCGCCCCATTTGTAACCTGCATTTTGTAAGCCTGCCAATTGTAAAACTCTATCAATTACAGTTGCAGCAACCTCTTCTACTGTTTTGGGTATGCTGTAAAAAGATGGTGTTGCAGGACATATTATACCACCTGCCTCTGTAACGATTGTCATGTTACGTAAATGAATTAAATTATACGGTGTTTCGCGAACTACACATATTAGTTTGCGTCTTTCTTTTAAAATTACATCGGCAGCTCGTGTTATTAGGTCATTACTTATACCGCCTGCTATTCTGCCAAGTGTACCCATACTGCATGGGCATATAATTAATGTGCCAAATGAAGAACTACCCGATGCAAAAGGTGCTAAAAAATCATTTTTACCCCAAACTTTAAATGGAAGTGCTTCAAAATCTCGGTTTCCTAACTCGTGTTCCCAAACGGTTGCTGCATTATCACTTAATACTAAAGCTATTTCCTCTACCTGATTTTGTAAGCTCTTAAGTTTATGCAATAATACTTTTGCATATATAGCTCCACTTGCACCGGTTACCGCAACTACTATTTTATTCATCTGTCTCTTTTTTAATACCAACAAAACTACAAAGTTTATCCTCAATAAATCTTTGTTGTTTTGTTGTATATAGGTTAGTTGCAATAATAAAAAATTGCTATTGTCTTACAAAAAACACTAATACTACTACAAGCTAATAGAAATAGATATTTAAAACACATTAAATTATTAATGTGTTTATTTTGCAAACTGCTTAAAGTTAATATTCGATTTGGCTTAGTAAAGCTTTAATGAATATTGCATTGTAAAGAACTTTAATTGCACCTAATTTCATTTGCATAGTAAATAGTTGTCTTACAACAATGATTTTTTTATGAGTTAGGCAAGTTGTATATTAATGAAAATGTTTATTTGCATTGTTAATATGAAATTTGCAAAAAGTATAATTTTATATAATACCAATTTTGAAAGAATTTGGATAGTTAGAGATTTTATTTAGCTTTGTAATATTAAATAAAACAAGAAGAATTTTTCCGTATTAACGCGTTTCTTCACATAGAATATCTAATAAAACAATATAAAGATGCAAAATATACCATTTAACAAACCATATCTAACCGGAAAAGAAGGACATTATATTTATCAAGCTGTATTATCGGGGAAAATATCAGGAGATGGAATTTTCACAAAAAATTGTCATGATTTTTTCGAGAAATTATATGGGTTTAAAAAATGTCTTTTAACTACATCCTGTACAGATGCATTAGAAATGGCAGCCTTACTAATTAATATACAACAAGGCGATGAAGTGATTATGCCTACTTATACATTCGTATCTACATCGAATGCATTTGTGTTAAGAGGTGCAAAAATTGTTTTTTGTGATAGCCACGAAGATCGGCCAGGTATGGACGAAGATTTAATTGAAGCTTTGATTACTGATAGAACCAAAGCAATTGTGCCTGTACATTATGCAGGCGTTGCATGCAATATGGATAAGATTATGGATATTGCAGAAAAATACAATTTATTTGTTATTGAAGATGCCGCACAGGCTATTGATAGTTTTTATACTGGTAAAGACGGAATTAAAAAACCATTAGGCTCTATTGGTAATTTGGCAGCTTTTTCTTTTCACGAAACAAAGAATATTATGTCTGGTGAGGGTGGAATGATAGTAATAAATGATGAACAATTTTTTGAAAGAGCAGAAATAATAAGAGAAAAAGGTACCAATAGAAGTAAATTCTTTAGAGGTGAAATTGATAAATATGGTTGGGTAGATTTAGGAAGTTCTTTTCTACCATCAGATATTATTGCCGCGTTTTTATATGCACAATTAGAAAATCTAAATGATATACAATTGAAACGTAAGAAAATATGGAATTTTTATTATGAAAATTTAAAACAACTTGAAGATGATAAAAAACTGAAGTTACCTGTAATACCAGATTTTTCGACAAATAATGCACACATGTTTTATGTAATTTGTAAAGATATAAAACAAAGAAATGAACTGATAAAACACTTAAAAGAAAATAACATATATTCGGTGTTCCATTATTTAAGTTTGCATAAAAGTGATTATTATGCAACTAAACATGATGGAAGAGAGCTAATTAATGCTGATATATATACAGATTGTTTGCTTAGGTTGCCTCTTTTTTATGAATTATCTGATGCCGATTTAATTAATATTACAAATGTAATTATAAAATTCGCTAATTCGCACTGGTAAAAATTGATGTTTTTCTGGCAATAATACATTGAATATATAAAATAACTATTTATACTATTTAAGAATTTTACATTTACAAAAACGAGGGATACAAACTACAAGTTTGCACCCCTCGTTTTTGTAAATATAATAAATAAAAATTAAGCTACAAACGGAAGACCAACAACTTTAGCTTTAATTGCTTTGTCGCGAATCATAATATTTATTTCGCTTCCTATGTCTGCATGTTCGCTGGCTACATAAGCTAAACCTATTGCCTTATTTAAAGTTGGCGATTGTGTACCCGATGTTACTACACCAATTTCTTTACCATCATTATTTTGTATAGTATGTCCATGGCGAGGGATACCTCTGTCTAATAATTCTAAACCAACTAATTTTTTGCTTACACCCGCCTTCTTTTGTGCTTCAATATGATTTCTATTGGTAAAATCTTTAGTAAATTTTGTAATCCAGCTTAATCCAGCTTCTATTGGGCTGGTAGTATCATCAATATCGTTACCATATAAACAAAATCCTTTTTCAAGTCTTAAAGTATCTCTGGCAGCTAAACCTATTGGTTTCATACCGTGTGGAGTACCAACACGAAAAATCTCATCCCATATTTTATCTGATGCTCCGTCTTTATCTTCAAAATAAATTTCTACACCACCGGCACCGGTATAACCCGTAGCACTTATTAATACATTATCTACACCTGCAAACTTGCCTTTAGCAAATGTGTAATATTTAAGATTTGTGATGTCCATATCGGTTAGTGACTGCAAATATTCTGTTGCTTTTGGCCCCTGAACAGCTAATAAAGCCGTATGTGCCGAAATATTATGCATTTCAACACCATTCGTATTATGGCTACTTATCCAGTTCCAATCTTTCTCTATGTTAGATGCATTTACAACAAGCATATATGTTTTATTCTGCTCTATACAATACACCAATAAATCATCAACTATGCCGCCTTCATTATTAGGTAAACAAGAATATTGTGCTTTGCCATCGGTTAGTTTTGATGCATCATTTGTGGTTACCCTCTGAATTAGGTCTAAGGCATGTTCGCCTTTCAACATAAATTCGCCCATGTGGCTCACATCAAAAACTCCAGCATTATTACGAACACAATGATGCTCTTCATTTATGCCTGTATAAGAAATCGGCATGTTATAGCCTGCAAAAGCTGCCATTTTTGCACCTAACGCAATATGCTTTTCGGTAAAGGGGGTGTTTTTCATTTTTTTAGATTAAAATTTGATTTTCACAAAAGTAATCAACCTTTGTAAAATGAGGGTGTATATTTTAAAGATTTTATCCTACTAAAAATCAAAACAAAAAACATATTTAGTATTCAATACTTTTATGCATTGCAGAATTATCCTATTTTTACGAATTAATTAAACAAAAATGGTTTTCAGCAGCATTGTTTTTATATTTTACTTTTTACCTATATTTTTTCTTCTTTACTATTTAGCAGACAAAAAGTATAAGAATGCTATCATTTTGTGCGGCAGTATTCTCTTTTATGCTTGGGGTGCACCAAAATTTATTTTTGTTATATTAGGTACAACAGCTATAGACTTTTATATAGTTAGGTGGATAGCAAATACAGAGGCTAAGCGATTGCGAATAGCATTATTATGTTTTTCATTAAGTATAAACCTTGGGCTTCTTTTTTATTTTAAGTACTGCAACTTTTTTATAGAAAATATAAATTATGTTTTTTTACACCATTTAGGTATTAAAGAAATAAGCTGGGTAAAAGTGGCTTTGCCTATCGGCATTTCTTTTTATACCTTCGAAACACTTACGTATGTTGTTGATGTTTATAGAGGAATACATAAACCATTACGTAATTTTTGGGATTATCAATTATATATCATACTGTTTCCAAAACTAATAGCCGGTCCTATTATTCGCTATCACGATTTTGCAGACCAGATTTATGACCATACCGAGCATGAAACCTATGAAAACAAATTAAGAGGTTTGTACCGTTTATTTATAGGTTTAGGCAAAAAAGTAATTATAGCGAATGCTATTGGTGCAAATGTAGAATACATTTTCAATATACCACAGAATGAATTACGTACTACCACTGCATGGTTTGGCGCTTTAGGCTATACGTTTCAAATCTATTTTGATTTCTCCGGCTATTCGGATATGGCAATAGGGCTTGCATTAATGATGGGTTTTAGAATACCTGAAAATTTTAATAATCCTTATACTGCAACATCTATAACAGATTTCTGGCGTAAATGGCATATTAGTCTTGGTAATTGGATGCGAAATTATTTATATATACCTTTAGGGGGCAACAAAGTAAAAACCAAATTAAGATTATATTTAAATTTATGGCTCGTATTTTTAATATCCGGCTTATGGCATGGTGCTGCATGGGGTTTTATTTTTTGGGGTGCTTACCATGGTTTATTTTTAGTATTAGAACGATTATTTTTGGGTAAATGGCTGGCAAAATTAGGTAAGCTATCTTTTATATATACGTTCTTTATAGTAATGATAGGTTGGGTGTTCTTTAAAATTGAAGATTTTTCAAAATCATTAAGTTATTTAAAAACAATGTTTAGCTGGCAAGCAGATAATTGCAAATGGATGCCCGATAATGAATTTTATACAATGCTTGTTATTGCCGGTTTCTTCTCTTTTTTTACAATTACGAAATGGGGAGAAAAAGTACAACAAAAAATCTTTTACAACACATATAGTATGAAGCTACATTATGCAATGGCATTTGCTGCACTATTACTCTGTGTTATTTCTGCATCTAGAATTACGGTAGCTACTTTTAATCCTTTTATTTATTATAGGTTCTAACATGCAAAAAAGAAAACAAGTATTATTTATTTCATTTTTTCTTATTTTAATATTTCCATTATTAAATGGAAGTCTGCATATTATTAAAAGTGGTCGATTACAGGGATACTATACCGATGCTGCTGATGTTGACTTTTCTTGGGATAAATGGTTTAATGCGACATTCTCTAAAAATAAATCTGACTATATAAATGACCATTTCGGGTTTCGAGAAGATTTTGTAAGGTTTAGTGGGCAGATAGATTTTACTTTATTTACTAAAGTGAATTATGGTAGTGCTGTAATTGCCAAAGACCATAGTTTATATTACGATAACTATATTGACGATTACATAGGAAAAGACTTTATGGGCAATGATTCCATATTGCATATAATGAGAAAAGTTAAAGCTATTCAAGATACGTTATCTCATTTAGGTAAATCTTTAATTGTTGTATATGTACCCAGTAAAGCATTTTATAACTCAGAAAGTATGCCTGAGATAAATAAATGCTACTTAGGTGGTAAATCTAATTATTCTCAATTTTTAAAATTGGGAGATTCATTACATATAAATCAAGTTGACTTAAATTCTTGGTTTATTTCACTTAGAGGCAAAACTCAAGACTCTGTTTTTACAAAACAAGGAATACATTGGACTTGCTATGGAGCCTTTTTAGGTGCTGATAGTGTTGCTAGATATATAGAAAAACTAAAAAACATAAGTTTACCTCACCCTATATTTACCAAAATAGAACATACTACAAAAGCAATAGGCACAGATAATGATATGGCGACTATTCTAAATTTAGCACTACCGGTTGCAAACGAAATATTCTCTTATCCGTTGGCAGTTTATGACACAGACAAAATAAAACAAAAACTAAATATTATTTTTTTAGGCGATAGCTTTGTTTGGACAACTATTGAAAATGGATTTATGTTGAACGTATATAAAGAATGGCAATTTTGGTTTTATTTTAAAGAAGTATATTACAATAAAAATAACCCACATGCAAGAGATGCAAAGATGGAAAATTACGATTGGAAAAAAGCACTTGCCAATTCAGATTGTTTAGTATTAATGTACACAACTGCCAGCTTAAAAGATTTAGGTAATGGATTTATTGATAATGCTTATGAATATTACTATCCGCAAAAATAGTAATATTCATAATACATACTATTACAATCAATTGCTTTTTACTATAATTTAATCAGCATAGCCAATTGTACCCGGTACAACTTTAAAACCAAAACCAGCACCTGTTACACTACGACCAGCAATTTGAAATACCTGTGTACCATTTATAAAACCGGTCCAATTACCATTAATTTGGTCTATTTCAAGTAAATTCCAACCTTTTTTGGTAGCGTAAAGTGTATCTTGTGTAGATGGGATAATAAGTGTTGATGCGGTAGTACTATTACCCTCTGAGTATAACGAATAATAACCATTTGAATCTACATAAAAAGCATAGCCATTAGTTGTTGAAGATGCACCAAATATTAAACCCATGGTATTATTGGATTTAACATTAGCTTGTACCACAAAATTTCCGGTAGTATTAGCACCTGTACTTACTACCGATGTGCTAAATAGTTTAGTGCTGTAATCTACATATTGATAGCTGCCACTTTGTATGCTGGCATAAGCACTGTCTGTTGCGTCGGTAAAATTCCAACCATACAAATCACTGCCATTAAATTCTTCATCAAACAAATACCTGTAGCCACTTGTATTACCTGTATTATTATTGTTGCTATTATTATTTACGTTATTGGGTGGGGAGTCGTAATAAGTTCTTTGAATACAAGAATTAAAGAGAATACTTGCCAAAAATAATATTACAAAAAACGTTGCAGATGATTTTGTTGTCATAATTTCATTTATTTAATCAATGTAATAGATTCAAAAAGCAAGCCTGAATTTAATTAGGAACATGAAAAGAAAATAATTTAACATTTATTCAACACACGTATTGAAGAACAAATTTAATAATTTTAGGGTTGTCCTTCTTCTCTAATTTTAATTACCATTGTTTTACTCCATTTATCGTGCCACGGGAAACCACCTAATGCAGTAAATGCCTCCATTGGTATTATTCGTAACACAGACCGTTGAAATGCTTCGTACCAGCCAATAGGGCTTAAATCAGTTTTTACACATATTGTTTTTGTAATTGTCTTACCTACAGTTCGCCCTTTTGTAAACCCTTCTAATGCAGTATAATAAAACACATAAATAAGGAATAATAAAGAATAGAAAAAATACCAATCAGACAATAAATCGTTTACAGCCTCTGTATTTTTTCCTAATATTTTAAATACTATTTCAATTAAGGTGATAACTATAATATAAAACAAAAAAAATAGTACCATATCAATCAAACCATTTAAAAATCTTTGCCCTATTGTAGCATATTCAAAAAATGGTTTTTCTTTTTCCATTTCATCAAAAACGGAAACATTAAAATTTTTTAATATCATATTAACATTGTGAGTTTATTACAGAAATACACTAAAATATTAGCGCAAATTAACCCTCATTTTGCAATAGTCCAGATAATTTAGAAATAGCATCAATGTTGTATCCATTTCTTTGTCTATTTATTTTTACCTTCTGTCTTGCCTTCTTCCCTAACTTGTACTCTACCTTTTGCTTTGCCTTCTACAATTCCCTACTCTTTACCTTGTTCCTTGCCGGTATCAAAATTACTAGCTTTAATGCTATTAAAATCGCTCCAATCTTTAAGAAAATAATCGTTCTCTAAATAAAGAACATTATAAACCACAATATCATACAATATGCAGCAATATTAATTTGCATGAAAAATATAAATTTGAAGATTTATATTGACACCATATACCATGATGCATTTTCATGTAAACCGACAGACATGATATAACATATAAGAAAAATAATATATATTATAGTGTCTCAGGTGGCATTGTTTTACTGGTATATATTTAGCATTGTCCTGCACTTTTCCCAAAACCAAAAAATGCCTATTAGCACCGAATCTTACTTTAGAACCTTAGAAAGAACTTCCCGAATAAGGTATTCAATATCTCGAAGAAGATGAGAAAAATAATTATTAACTCTAGTTTTTTGTTATCCCTATTTTGAACCAATTGAGCAAATGTGCGTAAATTATTATCAATAATTTTTAAAGTATATTCTACTTCTCTGAACCGGGTTTTTAGATTAAATATTTTGGATAGACCATTATTAATATGCGATAGGTATTCGTTATCCCAAACTGTATCAGGGGCGTCCATAAAATAAAGATTATCAGTTATACGGTTCTGTATATTCATCGTTTTGCCTATAAACTTCATTACCTTGGTATTAGAGATGGTGAGTTTACCTTTCAATTCAAGTTCGTTAGTAAACTTTACCGTTTCGTGCAAAAAGCCTTGAGATAAGTCTGTAAAATAATCTAATGCAACAGATTGGCAAACATTCAGCAAGGCTATTTTAATAACATCTGCGTTTATCTCCGGCACAATAAAAGAATTATAATCAAAATGGAGCTTTTGTTCCGGATTTACGTCTATAAAACAGTCTTCTTTATATTCCTTACCATGCAATACAGGCATATCTACAAAAGGCCTTATGAATGTAATAAATTCGTTTATTGTTGTTTCATCGCAATCAGAAAAAGCTACCTCTCCGGAATTTTGAATATAGATATAGGCATATTCACCTTTTTTAATATATACTTCATAAGAAGAAATAAAATGAAAAGCACCCTGATAAACAGCTTTGAAATTTTTAAGCTGAATTTTCTCTCCCAATAGATACGCAACTAATTTAATCATTGGTTTATGCATAATAATTCAATTTAAAAGGGCTAAATTACGCAATATGCCTCAGCTATTTTATTGCCCACTTTATAATGTATTCCGGTTTGTGCTGAAAAACAAATATTTGCTGCGGATTGAAATAGAACAATACAATCGGAGCCACCGAATTGAAAATAAGAAATTTCTTCGCCTTTTCGTAATGTAACCCCAACTTCCGCTGTAATTATAACTGATGAAACCTGACACATACCAATAGGCAAAATTGCAACAAGCCCGATAGGCGTATCCAATACAATTAGCCCTCTTGTTTGTGCAAATTGATAACCGGTATTGTCTTGCGAGTCGTATATTCTTTTATGATGAATTCTATGTTTACCTGTTTCTTCCACTAAAGTTTTTGCAGATACTTCTAAATAAACCTGTCCTTGAATAACTCTTGCTTCCAAAACCTTGCCACCAACAGGTGCATGTTGTCTGTGATAATCGGTAGGTCCAAGATAGGTGTGCATGAATAGACCACCTTCAAAACATTCTTTATATGGGCTACTTTCCAACAACTCACTTATTTTCCAGTTAAGGTTTTTTACTGTAACGTTTGCATCTTTTCTTATCTCCCATACACCGCCAAAAGTTGCATCTACCGGAGAAACAATTATAGTTTGGTCGGCTATTGCAGCAGTAGGCCGATAGCCTGGTTTAAAGTTCCTTGCAAAAAACTGATTAAAAGATTTCCAACCGCCACGTGGTTTAAGGTATTCTTTCATATTATAAGCCGTGGAACTGTAAAATGTCGCTTCAGATTCAGGAGTCCATGATTCAGGGCTATCTAAAAACAAACCCATTGCATTGGCATAATTTACTAACCACTGCGAAAAAGGGGTAAGAGGCGGCATTTCATTATATGGAACTATTTTATTTTGAAGCGACAAAATAGGTTCTTGGTCTGCAATAAAATAAAAAGCACTTAGATGGTCATCAACATTTTGTCCTGTGGAATTTTCTGTAGGTATCCAATATAGAAAATCATTTATCCAATTAAGATATTGATTCAGGTTTTTAACACGTTCTAAAAATGGTAAATTTTTAGTGTTTGCTTTTTTAATTGCCTGCTCAAATTTATCTGTCCAGTCATTTTCAGCAATCATTTTAACTAATTCCTCAACTATTGGATGATACTTTTCATTTACATTCATTTTGTTTGCATTTTATATCGAATATTAAAACAAAAGTAATCTAACATTGTAATTTGCAAAATTACGAATATAAGAATACGTGATTATTATATAATTGAAGAAATAATTTACATCATTTACAGATAAAGATATTTTGTACAAGTGTTATTGTGAGTTCATTATAGACATAATCTAAAATTCTATAAAATTTGATATTTTTTACTGATTAATGCAGGTAATCGCAAGTCAATATCTTTAAGAATTCAAATTACTTTGCTCTGATTAGTATTCATTTCCACTTAATTACAAATAATACTATACTATTGTAGTTTAGTATTATTATGTATAAACAAGTCCACTTTTTTCTATACTTACCTATTTTAATGTTCTTATTGCCAATATGCAATTCAGTATGCTACGCTCAAAATATAAAATATGCGAATATAAATAATTTAATTGTAAGAGATAAACCTGACAAAGATTATATTGTATTATTAATACTTAATAAAGGTTGCAAAGTTGAAATTTTGCCGAATAATGAATATACCAAAAACAAAGAAATTTCAAGTAAATATGACCATGTTCTTATAACATTGCAAAATGAAAACGGCAATACAAACAGAACTATTGGTTGGGTTTATAAAAGCTATTTAGTAAAGGACTATATAAAGACAACAAATATAGATTCTGTGTTCATTAATAATTCTATTAGCGTAAAATCAATTCTTTATCTATTCGCGGGTATTTACCATACAAACCGTCAATATAACCGAGTGAACAAAGTTTCATTAAGTTTTTATACCCTATTTCGTCTTTTGCCAATAACAATTGGTGGAACCTAAGGTCTTTATTGTCTTTAGAAAATTGACGTTTCAGCCTATTCTCAACCAAATAAAACTCACACCCAATTATAGGCTTTACAACAGGTTCCATAATATCTTCACCATTTTCATTTTTGCCTACAGACTTTTTATTTTTCCAT
>CAIWXG010000331.1 GCA_903916555.1 uncultured Bacteroidota bacterium | reverse complement strand
TTAAATAAATTTGACCCCAGGTTTCGGAATATTTTTTTACATACAAAACACAACTACTTTTATTTAATTAAAAAAGTAAGTATATTTTATAATGTTTATTTGCTACTTTTATGATTAAGACAAACCCAAATATCCTTTGATTAAAAAGGCTTTGTATTTTCTGGGTTTTTAAGAAATTAATGTTTTGGAAAAAAAGATTTACCAGGGGTTGGAAGGGATGTTTCCCCGATAATATGACCACCGAGCTTTTTGCTCGGGAGTTGTGTGGGTTAGACAACCGTTCAAAAGTTTGATGGGGGTCCACAACATTTGTCCCCGCCCACTACTGGGTCTTGTACCGAAAACACCCCAGTGATCTTTCGCGAGCTGCAGATCGTTTTTCGTGGAAGCTTCGCATTGATAGGTGTTGTATTGTATCGCGCGAATTACAGTATTACGCCCAGGTTCTTTTTAGTACCACGTATAGCCTTGTCAACCACGGAATCCGTAGCAAGTACCAAGGTACAAACAGCACCCCACACATGTAGCGCAAGTGCTTGCCGTTTTCATAAGCGTTTTCATTTTTGGATTAAAAATCCATATAATAATTAAGTTTATCAAAAACCCCACCAGCATGAAAATACAAACTAGAAGTTTGATACAGTCAAAGAGACTTTCATACTCCGGGGAAACGTTAAAAAATTCAATTGTCCCCGAATTGTTAAATAGAGGAAGAGATACAAAGAGTGCTAAGTAGAGTAAACATGCTCCCTCTAAATAATCATAACATCCTTGAACTCTTTCTCTTTGTGACTGTCCAAAATATTCTTGCCATCCAAAAATTCTTGGAAAAATTCCTTGAAATTTTGGGTAAAACATAGACTTTGTAGTACAAAGTAAACGTACAAAAACCCTAATACTACACAGACGTAACTTACAGAGAAAGTAGAGAACAATAGTCTGTAACTAAAGAATAGGCACAAAAATATCTCTATAATAGGTACTTTATAGTATAGTATAAAGTATACTATACAGTACAGACCTAAGACAAAAAAATGAGCAACAAAGGTCTCAAACAATGGGTATACTGCTAAGCAAAAAAAAAATCAAAACGTTTACAACAGCAAATAAAAGATGTTGATTTTCTTTAAACCAAACTTGAATTAACATGCAGACTCTAGTAAGCTCTACTATGTGTTTAATCTTTAGATCGTGAATAACTTTTGCAAAAATTCCTACCAAGACTAATATTAAAACACTTTTAAAGCACGAAAAAATTAAAGCTTGAGAGACATTCTCAAGGATAAAAAAAAAAATTAAATTTAATGTTCTGCTTTTTTTAACAAAAAAGATATAAGAGACTAAACAGAATACAAATAGGACTAAAATAAAGGATGCGTCGCACGAAAAGTTGTTTTCATAATATAAATAAAAATTTGTATTAAATATAGCATCTAATTTTTTAAAGATAAACATACTGATTTAGATATTTTTTATAAAATTTCATGTTTCCCAAATATATGTAAGGTATCTATGACACTTAGTACTATTAAATTTCAAAGGGTATAAAGTAAATCTATTTTGTGAT
>CAIWXG010000330.1 GCA_903916555.1 uncultured Bacteroidota bacterium | reverse complement strand
CCTGAAATATTTAAAACAATTCTTAACAAAAAATACCCTAACTTTGCAACTCTTTTATCAAATTTAAATACCAATCCTGTAAAATATTTTTGCTGATATGGCTACTGTTAAAGACTTTTCGGTTGAGGAAAAATTAACCGCCGTCCTTTCATTACAAAAGATCGACTCTAAGATAGACGAGATCAAAACTTTAAAAGGTGAATTACCAATGGAGGTAAAAGACCTTGAAGATGAAATTGAAGGACTACAAACACGCATATATAATATTGATGCTGAAATAAATAGCATTAATTCTTTTATTGATGCAAAAAACAATGCAAAAAAAGAATCCCTTGCTTTAATTAAAAAATATGAAAAGCAACAGGATAATGTAAAGAACAACCGTGAGTTTGAAGCAATCAATAAAGAAATTGAAATGCAGGAACTTGAATCAAGACTTTGCGAGAAGCATATAAAAGATGCTACTTACGAGCTTAGAGACCGAATGAATGTGCATCTTAAAACCGAAGAAAAGGTAAAAGATGTAGAAGAAGCATTAAAAATAAAACGTAGTGAATTAGAAAAAATTTCAGCCGATACTGAAATTGAAGAAAAAGAACTCGCTGAAAAATCGGAAGAAGCCAGATTAAAAGTGGACCCTCGCTTATTAATTGCCTATAACCGTATTCGTGGCAGTTACCGTAATGGCTTAGCAGTAGTTTCCATTTTACGTGATTCTTGCGGTGGTTGCTTTAATGTAATTCCCCCACAAAGACAATCGGAAATACGCCAGCACAAAAAAATAGTTATATGCGAGCATTGCGGTCGTGTTTTAGTTGATACCGACTTAAATGATAAAGTAATTATATAAATCTATTATATTCTTATAAATAATAAAACCACCTTAATTATCGGTGGTTTTATTATTTAGAGCAAATACTTTGAAAAACAGAATAAATAAAACACATACAATAATTTCACAAATCAACACCTATTATTATAAATTGCTTTTTTGAATTCAACTTTAAACTTATTACCTTTGCAAAAATTTTTTTTCGTTCTTTAAATTAATTCTGCTTTAAATGAGTAAAGTAAAAGTTGCCATTAATGGCTTTGGTCGAATTGGTCGTCTTGTATTCCGCCAGATTTTTAACATGGAAGGCATTGAAGTTGTTGCTATCAATGATCTTACCAAGCCCAATGTACTCGCTCACCTGTTAAAATATGATACCGCACAGGGACGTTTCGGTCAGGAAGTAAACCATACAGACAATACAATATCTGTAAATGGTAAAGAAATAACTATTTATGCACAAAAAGACCCTGCTCAAATTCCTTGGGGCGAGCATGGTGTTGATGTTGTTTTGGAATGTACAGGCTTTTTTACTGATAAAGAAAAAGCAGAAGGACATATAAAAGCAGGTGCAAAACGTGTTGTTATTTCTGCTCCGGCTACCGGCGAAATGAAAACAATTGTTTTTAATGTGAACCATCATATTTTAGATGGCAGCGAAACAGTTATTAGCTGCGCTTCTTGCACTACTAACTGCTTAGCACCTATGGCTAAAGTAATGAACGATTCTTTTGGCATTGAAACTGGTTTAATGCTTACCGTACATGCTTATACTAACGACCAGAATACTTTAGATGCACCACACCCTAAAGGCGATTTAAGACGTGCCCGTGCTGCTGCCGAAAACATAGTGCCCAATTCTACAGGTGCTGCAAAAGCAATAGGTTTAGTATTACCCGAATTAAAAGGTAAATTAGATGGTTCGGCACAAAGAGTACCTACTGTAACAGGTTCTTTAACCGAATTAACTTGTATATTAAACAAAAAAACAACCGTTGAAGAGATTAATGCAGCTATGAAAGCAGCAGCTAACGAAAGCTTTGGTTATAATACCGATGAAATAGTAAGCAGCGATATTATAGGCACTCGCTTTGGTTCTTTGTTCGATGCTACCCAAACGAAAGTTATGACCGTAGGCGACCACCAATTAGTAAAAACAGTAAGCTGGTACGACAACGAAATGAGCTATGTAAGCCAATTGGTACGTACTGTAAAGTATTTTGCCGGATTAATAAAATAAGTTTTAATACAATACTTTATTCAATAAAACCTGCAAGATTTTTGCAGGTTTTATTATTTTAGGATTGTACCTTTTATTAAAGTTTATTTTAGGTTTAACCCACATTGCATATTGACTTGAATAGACTGCGCTCCAATCGTTGGTTTGAGCATTTTTGAAGCTAACCTGGGGGGACTACGGATTTTCTACGTTTGAAAGGCATATGTTTATATTTGAGTGCGTTGTAAATTGCTAATACGTTTTCTTCGGGTTCTGAGCATTGTCGAATGACGATTTGTTCTTTGTATATATTTTCCATTGTT
>CAIWXG010000329.1 GCA_903916555.1 uncultured Bacteroidota bacterium | reverse complement strand
GGCAGCTAAACTTCTAACGATTTTTGTTGAACATCCAATTATTTTTATAGGATATTCGTTGTCAGACCCCAATATTCAACAAATAATTGACTCAATTGTTAAATGTGTTGATGCAAAAAATCTGGATAAAATTAAAGACAGATTGATATTTGTAGAATGGGTAAAGGATAAAGACTTTGAGATGAAAGATAGTAGTATGAAGCTTCCTGATAACAAAGTTTTGCCTATTAAACTTATTAAAACAGATTCATTTGAACCAATTTTTGAAACTCTTTCTACCCTTAAAAGACATCTTTCAATTAAAATTTTAAGGAAACTTAAAAGTTCTGTGGTAGAGTTCGTGAAATCATCTAATCCAAAAAATAAAATATACGTAAAGGATATTGATTCAATTAATGACGATACTAAATTTGAATATGCAATTGGAGTTGGAATAGCAACCCAATTTATGGCTATAGCAAAACAAGGTTACAAACCAATTGAAACATCTGACATTATTGAGGATATTTTAAATGACACGAAAAATTATGATGCTAAAGAGCTTATAGACAATACATTTCCAAAATTATGTAAAGGGAATGCTTTTGTACCTGTTTTTAAATATTTAAAATCTGAAAATTTATTAAATAAAAATGGTTCATTAAATAACTTGGGCGTAGCTACATTAAAAGGTAAATTTGCTTTGAAGGGTAATAATCCAAACTGTTTTTTACCGCCTAAAAATTATAATTCTAAACAAACGGAAATAAGACGAAATCACAAAGAAGTATCATCAATTGAAAAAGCTTTTGATAAGGCACATGCATTAAACTTTATTCCATTACTTGAATTAAAGAACATAGATGCAACCCAACTTTTGAAATTTTTAAGGACATGCTTTAAAGATAAAGAATTAAATAAAACCACACCCTTTAGGAAACTGGTATGCCTGTATGATTATCTAAAATATGGAACTTCCTGAACCATAAATTCAAATTTTAAAAATATTATTAAATAATATTTTATTTTACGTTTTTTACAAGTTTATGAACTTCTGGCATTTCATTATAAGTTTGCCCATTTAAAATACGTCCGGATGCTTTTTTATTTTTCCCACCCCATTGTTTAAAAAAGAAGGCAACATTCGCAATTCTACATTGCTCTTGAATATCAATTACCCATTCCTGTTTCATTGGTCGAGGTGTGTGACCACTTTCACCTCCTACTATTACCCAATTAATTTTTTTTAGGTTAAGTTTTGACAATTCGCCAATTAATGGTTCAAGGGATAGAAACTTAACTTTTGCACTCGTTTTTCTTAAAAAATCAATCCTATCAACTACTTTTTTATTCTCCACAGATACACCCATCCAAATATTCTGTGTCCAATGCAATTCCTTATGAAATTCATAAAGTCTTTCTGCTCTTTTTGTCAAGACCTGAAATAAATGTTGAGGATTATCATTCATAACTTTAAATACTTTTTTTATATACTCAAGAGGCACATCTTCATGGAATAAATCACTCATTGAATTAACAAACACAATTTTAGGATGCTTCCAAGTATAAGGAATTTCTAAAGTATTAGGATGCAAACGTAATTTAAAACCATTACTGTATTTTTCTTGCCCCATAGCTTTTAATCTTCGGGACATTACTTCTGCATAACAAAACTTACATCCTGCCGAAATTTTTGTACACCCAGTAGTTGGGTTCCAAGTCATCTGAGTCCATTCTATTGATGATTGCGCCATCTATTTAAATTCGAGTAAGCAGTTTTCATTGATTAATACCGTAACTTCATGTTTGCTATTGTCCGTAAATATAGCAGTTACTTCACCATTCTCAACCATTTTTCTTAACGTCTTAGTATAGTGATACCTACAGAATCTTGTGGAAGATTGATGGTCATCAAAGAGGAATTTAGCAGTTAGTTTTTGATTTTTATATTTATTTCTTAATTGCTGACTTAATATTTGGACATTTGTATCGTCAAATTCTAACATAGAGCTTTCCTGCATATCCAATCTTTTTGCATCAAAAGCATAGGTACCATCATTTTCCAAAGTTGCACCAATATTATCAAAGTCATGGAATATTTGCTTAACGAGGTCAAACCCACGAGGATGTTTAGTAAAATGTAGAATATAATTACTTGTTGCTACATTGTCTTCTTCTTGAAACTTGAATGAAGTACAAAACAGTTCAGATTTCAATACATTTCTAAATTCATTTGCCAAATTTTCAATAATTAAGCTTAACCTTTCTGGTACGCTTGATTTGTATTTTCGGTTTTGTCTAATTGAGGCTATTGTCGTGGGAAACAAGTCATTCATTAACTCATCAAATTTTTTATTTTCCGTTGCTGCATGAATTCTTTTTATATTTAAAAATAAAAATATTTCATTACCCCAATGGCTCAAAAATTTGGCTAATGCTAAAGTGTTTATACCTTTATAACCATAGGGGTCAACAAACAAAAGAGTAGGATGCGGGTTTTTTTTTGCTATAATTTCTTGTGAAAGGTATGTGTGTATTTTCTCATCTTTACCAACAGTTTTATTACCAAATCTCGGTTTAAAAGTAAAAACATCATCTGAAAAATAGCTTTCAAAATTTGTTTTCAATTTTTCAATTTGTTCATTATCGTTAAACATTAAACGAACTACATTTTTTAAACCAGAGTCTTTTTGGCATAATTTACCAATTAGCATTGGTGTAGAATGACTGCCATCTTCGTATATTCCAGGGCCGGCAAATAAATCTAAATAACGTATTTCAGTTTGGGGATACCTCATTAAAATATTGCAATACTTCGGAAAGTATTCTGCAACTATGTTTGCTTTTATTCTTGATGAGCGAGTTTGTTTCTCAAAAAATTTATCATCCATTTTCTTAATTCTAATTGTGAACTTCAATTATTCTACCTATTACACCAAAAGGCAAATAATAATTATGGTTATCGGAACCGTTTTCTGATGTTAAAATGATTTGCATGATAGAATTTATTTGTCCGGTACTTTCTATTGCTGGTTTCGGTTTGATTATTAAGTAATTTGGAATTTTAAGACGTTCATTGGGTACTAAATCATATATATCTTCCACTGGTAAATCATCTTCATTTGTAATAAAATAGTTCTTTCCACCTATGAAATTAGTGGTGTTTTTAACTGTGTAATCCTGAAATAGTTTCAACTCTTCTTCATCAAAACCACTTATATTTTCTTCTAAATCTGCATTTAGGTCATATTTGAACCATTCAATAGTAAATGAATTTTTTATAACAAAACTATTATACCTGAAGTTGTGCAATTTAGTTTGAAATTTATTTGCCATAATTTTTTCTGCCAAGATACTCCAAATTTTAGCAACGTCATTTTATTAAAGATAAATAAACAATTATTGATATGTTTTAAATAAAACAATCGTGATTGTATTTAAAAAATAAACCCCCCAATTTATTTACTACTCTCTGACAAATCCAATTTAATAAAATCCTCAATAGCCTTTAAATCCTGTATAAAATTGTTCGAACATTGACAACTCTGCCGCACTTTTTAGAGAGCGGAGAGCGGCAGAGCGATAGTGTGCGGCTACTCTTCGTTCTCATTTTTCCCTCCGCTCTAAATATTTTGAATGGTTTTGTATCTTTCGTTTAGGACAGACAATGTAAATGCCGTGAGATGGAGTTTTATTTGGAGTTCGAGATGCCCTTTGGAACATCCCGAACAAAACGGTCATTGAGAGATAAACTTTACTGAAGTCAATTGTCCGTTGTTAAAAGTGTAAATGTGGGTCACATCTGTAACACATGATTCCAATTTTACAGCTACAAATTTTTTATTCAATTCTGTTGGAAAGTAATCAAAGAATATTATATAAAAATCCTCTGTTCTCATTCCAACTTTTATGCTATTCGCAAAAACTACGTTAGTGTCCATTATTTGTCCACCACGAATGTAGCCATGTATTGATGCTTCAGGGTCATTATCCAGAAACAGATTTAATTTGTTGTTGGCAAGTTTTAAGTCTATAGATTCGCTCCATTCAAAAAATGGCGGACTTATGTTTGTATTTGCAAAAGTGTCGCGAATGATATGAGTGATTGTAAAATCTTTGAGTAAACTAGCAGTAAGGGATGATTTGTCTGTTAGTTTTCCAAAGGGGAAGTAAACGTACTTGGAGCAAGTTACCAAGTGTAGCGTATCTCCCAAAGATTGTCCTAATGAGTTAAATTCAAATGATTTTTTGGGTGTTACCCAGTAGTTGTCAATTTTGAAAGAAGTTGTCGAGTCGGATGGAATATAAGTTTTCCGTTGATGAGTTGAGATATTGTCGCACTCCGAAAACGTTATACCTAAAAGTAAGACCAATGGAATTGTACGTCGAATCATTTTAATGTGGCAAATATACGCATAGATAATTTTTCATGTCGTTTATTGTATCAAGTTTCCAAATTTAGGTTGTAAAGCGAATAAATCCCGATTTCCCCTAAAATCTCCCTCCAAAAGGAAAAAATTAGAGCTTTCAATCAAACTTTAAAAGCCTTCTATTGCCTTCAAATCTTCAATAAAGTTCGAGCTTTGACAACTTGCCCGCACAATCCGTATAAAACCCGCTAAAAAATCGGGTTTTATAGTTTTAAGTAATAAAAAATTGCTATTTTTGTAATAAAAAATTATGGTTTATAGCCAGCAATACAAAGTAACGGATACTCAACTCATTATTACATTACCACCTGCATTTAAAAACAAACAGGTACGTGTAACAATTGATGATAAAGTTAGGGAAAACAATAAAATTGCTATGATGAAATTAGCTGCTAAAGATCCTTTATTTCTTTCAGACATGAAGGAGGTTAATAATGATTTCGAGGGCATTGACCACGAAACAGTATGAACATTAAAAGATGGAGTATATATAGAGCAAACTTGGAACCTGTTATCGGCTCAGAGCAAGGAAAATCAAGACCGGTAATTGTGATTAGTGACGATGAAATAAATAATCTGCTTAATGTGGTAAATGTCCTGCCAGTTACAACGCGAAAAGAAGGAAGAAACATTTATCCGAATGAGGCATCATTAGAACCTGCTCTTTCCGGACTCCCAAACGAATCATTAGTTTTGTGCTACCAGATAAGAACACTTGATAAACAAAGACTTTCTTTGCTACTGGGTGAAGTCAAAAGCAAAGGAAAACAGAATGAGATACTAAATGCTTTGTGCTTCCAATTGGGTATTGATATAACAACATAAATGTTTTTTTGCTTAATAGCATAAATTCTTCAAAAGCCTTCAAATCCTCCCAAAAATTGTTCGAACTTTGACAACCTTGCCGCACTTTTACAGAGCGAAGAGCAATGTGCCGTTCTCTTTGTTTGTTTGCATCTTTAATTGAGTTTTTTCGAAAAACAGTTTAAAGCTTATAAAAGTATCCCCCCTACAAATTATGTAGTATAAAATCTGTCATTCTTCTATATAAATGTAAACGGGTATTGCCACCGGAAATGCCATGGGCTTTATCGGGGTAGTATTCACTGTCATAATCTTTGTCTGCTTTTATAAGGGCTGTTGCAAGCATAGTGGCATTTTGGAAATGTACATTATCATCGGCAGTGCCATGTATAAATAAAAATTTACCTTTTAATTTATCTGCAATTTTTTCGGGTGCATTTTCATCATATCCTTTTGCATTTTCATTTGGGGTTCGCATGTATCTTTCAGTATAAATATTGTCGTAGTAACGCCAATTTGTTACGGGTGCTACTGCTATAGCCATTTTAAACACATCATTGCCTTTTAAAATACAATTACTACTCATAAAACCTCCAAAACTCCAACCCCAAATACCAATTCTGTTTTTATCAATATAAGGCAATTCAGACAAATTTTGTGCAACTGCTATTTGGTCCTCACTTTCATATTTTCCTAATTCAAGATAGGTTTTCTTTCTAAAAGCTTCGCCTCTAAAACCGGTACCTGTGCCGTCTGCACACATTATTATGTAACCTTTTTCTGCCAGCATTTGGTGCCAGAAAAAATTACCTACGGGGAACTTATCTGCTACCTCTTGCGAACCCGGTCCGCTATATTGGTATAATAAAACCGGATACTTTTTAGTGCTGTCAAAATCGGGTGGTGTTATTATCCATGCGTTCAACAAATCTGTTTTGCCTTTTATTGTAGTTAATTTTATTCTACCCAGAGAATACTCTTGCATTTTGGCAGCCAATAAATGATTGTCTTCTAATGTACGAATTATTTTACCTTCATTGTTTCGTAAATAATATTGTGGCACGCTATTTATAGTAGCATATTTATCTAAAAAATAGTGGTAGCCTACACATGGTGTAATAGAATGATAACCTTTTTCGGGACTGAGGCATTTTTTGTTGCTTGCTTTTAGGTTTACAACATACAGATTTCGTTCTAATGGCGATGTTTCTGCTGCTACATAATACACTAACTTTTTATTTATATCTATGCCAACTAAATTATCTACATCATAGTTACCACTTGTTAAACATATTTCTTTTTGATTTGTCCAGTCTCTTACAAACAAATGACTATATCCATCTTTTTCACTTCTATATATCATGGAATGACCATCAGGCAAAAAGGTAATTTCATCATCTATATTAATGTAGTATTTATTTTCATCTGTAAATGCGATTGTTGAGCTGCCTGTTTCTACATTCGTTAATAAATAATCTAATTTATTTTGATGCCTATTCATTCTAAAAACACATAATTCATTATTTTTAGTTGTCCATTTTATTCGGGGTATATAAATATCTGTTTCTTTTCCAATGTCAGCATTTACGGTTTTCTTCGTTTTTAAATCAAATATTTTAATCTGAATTATAGAATTTCGCTCACCTGCTTTCGGATATTTATAGGTATATTCTTCCGGATATAAGCCTGTATATTTAGCAATTGTAAACTCAGGCACTAAACCTTCATCAAACCGATAATAGGCAATATAATTGCCATCAGGCGACCAAAAATAAGCCTTCGAAAATCCAAATTCTTCCTCATATACCCAATCGCAGTTACCATTAATTATCTTATTTTTTATACCATCGTTGCTAATGGTTATTATTTCGTCTGTTTTTATAGATTTACAAAACAAATTGTTGTATTTTATGTATGTAATATATTGCCCGTCAGGAGAAAGGGCATCATGTAAAACCTTATCGTTATCTATTAGTTTTATGGTACCGGCATTTATATCATATATATATACACGATGTAATACAGAACGTCTGTATATATTTTCAGATTCCGTGCGAAGTAGCAATAATTGCTCAGCGTTACTAAATGAATATTCATCAATACTTATTGTATTGCCATTATATTTTTGCAATTCATTGTCAAAAATTGTTTTTTCTTCCTTACCTGTTTCTAAGTTGTAGATTTTTATCTTTTGATGTTTTCCTTCACTTTCTATTTGCGTATAGTGCAAACCGTCTTTCATGGCATTAAAGCCCGGAACATCTTTTAAGGCAAAAGTTCTGTTTTTCCATAAGTCAGCTAAAGTTATATTTTTTTTGCCGTTTTGAGCGTTAACACTACCGGAAAATATAAAAATAAAGCACAATAATAAATATCTTCTCATATAAAATCAAATTACAAACTTCAAAAATAGTATCTATTAAGCATAGCAAGAAAATTATTGTAATAAAAATAGTAGAGGCTACCCAAAACGAGTAGCCTCTGATAATAAAAAGTGTAATTTGTTTATTTGTTATGGCAAGTTAAGCATAAAGCACTACCTGTATTGCTTTTAATAAGCAAGTGTGCAGCACCACCACCATTGTGTGGGTCGTGGCATGATTTACATTGTACTTTATGGTTTTCAAGCATATCATGGTCAATGGTACCACCACCTGCAAGACCTGATACATGAGATGTAGGGTCGAATAATTTACCATCGGCAGTTGCTAAAGCTGCATCATAAGTAAAAGAAATAGGGTGGTCGTTGCTTAAATCTGTACCTAAATTAGAAGTACCTGTCATGTAAGTAGTACCTGTAGAATACGTACGGAAGTTAGAAAGAGCTACTGTACCATCGTGGCAGCTTAAACATAATTTTGATGTTCCATCAGGTTGTCCAACTGTTGCACTTAAAGCATAACCGGTATAAACGGTATAGCTGGATGTTGATGATAATTGGTGATTCCACAAAGGAGCTGTTGCACCGGCAGTAGTATCGTTAGTATTGTGCGGTGCATGGCACGGAGCACATATTTGACCTCTTAAATTGGTAGAAATAGGAGCTGCATTGTTCCAAGACAAGCTGGAAAAGTCGTGTGCAGAACCTACAATTGTCTGTGCGTTCCCCAAATATGTAACACCCAGCACCAATGAGGCTACGAGAACTAATTTTTTGAATTTCATATAATTTGTTTTTATTTAATTTTAATTAAAAATTAATTTTGGCAATACTTTCTTCTTCTTATTTTTTGTGGCAGGTTAAGCATAAAGCAGAACCGACATTGCTCATTCTTTGGAATTTCCAGTAAGCAGTACCATGAACTTCGTGGCAAGAAGTACATTGAACTTTACCGTTTTTGTCAAGCATATCTACACCAATTGAATGACCTAAGTGAGAGGTAGAAGAAGTATCCCAAAGAGTAGGGTTAGCAGCTGTTAAAGTACCGTCATAAACAAAAGAAACCGGGTGGGTATTTCTTAGGTCGGTACCCATAGTAGACCTAGTGCTTAAAGCACCCATTAAAAGTGTTCTTGGTGTAGACATGGTGTCTTGTAACCCACCGCCATTACCATAAGCGTTCACGGCAGTAACACCATCGTGGCAGCTAAGGCAAAGTTTAGAAGTACCGTCAGGCTGACCTGCGGTAAAGTGCGTGTTGTAACCGGTGTACGGAGTAAAGGTTGCACTGGTGGTAACGTGGTTCCATAAAGGCACCTGTGTGGCATCGTTATTGTGCGGTGCATGGCACACAATACAAATTTCACCACTTGGGTTGTAAGCGGCTTCAACTCCACTTCTAAAATCGTGGTGTGTGCCGGAAATCTGAGCTCTGCTTAGAGATC
>CAIWXG010000328.1 GCA_903916555.1 uncultured Bacteroidota bacterium | reverse complement strand
TTTCCTGATAGCAGAGTGGTGCTTCATTTTCTATTGCTTCAATTATTTGTTTTACCAGCATTTGTTCTATTTTAATATATTATCTAATAAAAAAGTATAAGTGTACATTCGAGGTAAAATGATGACAAATATAAATGTAAACTTAACCTATATTTTATAGATTAAAAAGAATTATTTACTGCTGATTAAATTATTTTTATCTTTCCCAAAAAAATAAGTATGCTTAATATTCAAAAACAACCAAACTATACCACCGCATTTATAGCTATTGTATTTACTTTTTTCTTTTGGGGGTTTGTAGCTTCATCAAACGGGGTATTAATACCTTTATTTAAGAATCGTTTTTCATTATCTCAATTCCAATCACAATTTGTTGATTCTGCCTTTTATTTAGCCTATTTTGTAGGTTCGCTCGTTTATTTTTTTGTTTCACTTGCATTTGGCGACCCAATAAATAAAATTGGTTATAAAAATGGTTTAAGAATCGGTTTACTCATTTCGGCTTGTGGTGCAGCTTTATTTATTCCAGCTGCTAATATGGTTTCTTATCCACTTTTTTTAGTCGCTTTATTTACAATTGGTCTTGGTTTTGCTCTAATGCAAATAGTTGCCAATCCGTTCGTAATTAACCTTGGGAATCCTAATAAGGGGGCGGCAAGGCTAAATTTTGCCGGTGGTATTAATTCTTTAGGTACAACATTGGGGCCTGTAATATTAGCTTATGTTTTGTTTGGTAATGCTAATGCAGTACAAACTAGTATAATTACATTAGAAAACGTAAAGACCCCTTATGTAATTCTTGCTGTATTATTAGTTCTACTTGCTGTTATTATTTCGGTTGTAAAGATGCCCAAAATTGGCGAACAGCAGCAGGAGCAAAATGAGATTTTAGAAAATACTGTTTTACCTACTTCAAATAGAAAAAATGTTTTTCAATATCCGCAATTGGTATTAGGTATGATAGCTATTTTTGTTTATGTAGGTACAGAAGTTACAATACCCAGTAATATAGCTGCATTATTAAAATTGCCGGATATTAAAGGAATTGATACCAATATGTCGGCAAAATACATATCGTTATATTGGGGTAGTTTAATGATAGGGCGCATGTGTGGTTCGCTTTCTACATTTAAACTAAGTAAAGTAATGTATAATTTATTATCGGTTATTGTTCCGTTTGCAGTTTTCGGAATTGTACTTTATTTTAATTATTTAAGGAAAGAAGACATTGCGGATTTATATAAATATGCTGCGTGGATAGTGTTGTTTATTATAATTAAATTTATTGGTGAAGAGAAGCCTTCTAAAACTCTTGTTTTATTTGGATTAGCAGCAATGGTTTTTATGTTTATAGGCTTAACAATACCTACCGGCAAAACGATTCTTACTTTTAGCAATGGTACTTTACTAAACAGTAGTGATATTGCATTATTTTCATTTTTAAGTGGCGGGTTATTTTGTAGTGTTATGTGGCCTAATATTTTTAATTTGGCAATAGCCGGTTTAGGAAAATATACCAATCAAGCATCTTCTTTATTGATAATGATGATTTTAGGTGGTGCAATGATACCACCATTACAAGGTAAATTAGTTGATATTTCGGTAGGAATCCATCAGTCTTACTGGGTTCCATTTGTTGGCTTTGCATATTTGGCATGGTATGGTTTTGCATGCCGTAAAATTTTACAAAAACAAGGTATTGATTATGATATTAAAAATGGAATAGAAAATTAATAATCTTATTAATTTTCTATTCCATTTGACTAATACATACAATTAAAAAAGTTGTTTTAATACATTGTAAATTACATTTGGCTTACTTAACGTATAGAAATGTAATACAGGTACATTTTGCTTCAGTAAATCGCGGCATTGTGCCAACAACCATTCTGCTCCTATTTGGTCGCAAGCTTCTGCTGTTTTAGCGTTCATTATTTCATTATATAAATCTTCCGGAACCTCTACATTAAAGATTCTCGGTATCATTGTAAGTTGATTTTTGTTTGTTAGTGGCTTTAACCCAGGCATAATAGGAACATCAACACCCAGCTCCCTACATTTAGATATATAATTAAAATAATGTTCGTTATTAAAGAACATTTGTGTGGTTACATAATTAGCACCTAATTCTATTTTACGTTTTAAATGAAGAATATCGGTTTTAAGATTAGGGGCTTCGCTATGTTTTTCGGGGTAGCCTGCTACACCAATACAAAAATCCGTTTTACCACCATCAATAATATCTTCTTCCATGTATTGCCCATTATTTAATGTAACAATTTGTTGCACCAATTCATCGGCATATTTATGACCATGTGGGTGGGGAACAAAGAATTTTTCATTTGCTGCAGCATCGCCTCGTAGTGCTAATACATTTTTAACACCTAAAAAATGTAAATCTATAAGTGCATTCTCTGTTTCTTCTTTGCTAAAACCGCCGCAGATAAGATGAGGAATGGCATCAACATTATATTTATTCATTAAAGCAGCGCAAATACCAACAGTACCCGGACGTTTACGAATTTCTACTCTTTCAAAATTACCATCCGGTCTTTTTTTATATACTTGTTCGGCTCTGTGGTAAGTTACATTTACAAATGCAGGTTTAAATTCCATTAAGGCATCAAGATTAGTGTATATAGACTCTATGCTTTTTCCTTTAGTAGGTGGTAATATCTCAAGAGATATTATTGTTTTATCGCTCTTTGCTAATTTTTCTGTTACTTTCATAAGTTGTAAATACAAAAGTAAGCATTTATACAATAAGTGAAGATTTAATAAAATCTAAAAAATAACAATTGTGAATCTATTGTTTTTATATTGTCTTGTCTGTCATTATTGATACTTTAATTCAGAAAAGAAAATGGATAAAAATCAATAACTATCCTGATGTATCTAAAAAAAATTAACACACAGCTTTTCAATTGTCATTTCTAATGTAGTCCAACTGCGAATTACAGAACTAAAGTTCATTTTATCTCAGTTTGTAGTACCACAATAATTTGAAACCATTCATGAAGCTAAACGAAACACGAATGCATTGAAAATATTATTTATAGTAATGTCTTGTCTGCTTTTTAATTTACAAATAAAATTTATAATAGCTGCTACTCCTTAGGCTATTTCTTTAATAAAATTAAACAATTACTCAAGATTAAATTGCAATGTGGTTTAATAAAACACATATTGCATTATTGATTATATTGTCAATTAAGACAAATATACTATGCTTTCATATTTATATATTGTAGAGGGATTTCAATATCTGCTCCTCTGCAAAATTGAATAACATCTTGTAAGTCATCAATTTTTTTTCCTGTTACTCTAATAATATCATCCATTATTGCCGCTTGAACTTTCAAACCGCTTTCTTTTATCATTTTTACAATTTTCTTTGCATTTTCTTTATCTACACCATTTTTTATGGTAATCGTTTTTCTTAGATATTTACCATTCGGATTTGCTTCTTTAGATAAATCGAAACATTTGGGTTCTAAACCTTGTTTTATTGCCTTTGCAATCAAAACATCTTCTACCTGTTTTAGTTTCATATCACTTTCAACTTCAACAGCAATTGTCATATCCTTTTTATTCAACTCAAAAGAAACATGAGAGCCTTTAAAATCGTAACGATTGTCAATTTCTTTTTTTACAATATTTACTGTATTGTCTAATGTTTGTAATTCTACTTTACTTGCTATATCGAATGATGGCATAATATTATTATAATTTTTATTTTTGAATAAATTAGAAATGATTATTTGCAATTTATTGATGCAAAATTAATAAAGAAAAAGGTTATTGAATATGTTTTTATAAAAAATATTCAAAATATATTAAATAGCATTAATGTATGTGTTAATTTTAGGAACATTTAAACTTAAATGTAGTTTACCTTTGCAAGCTAACAAATTAGAAATGCATATAACTACAAATATTATTTTATTTTGGTTACAACCTTTTATTGCGGCATTTACAGGTTGGTTTACAACTTGGATAGCAATCTATATGTTGTTCCATCCGCGTGAACCAATTAATATATTCGGTATAATTATTCAAGGCATATTTCAAAAAAGACAAAAGCAGATTGCATCTAAATTAGGAAGCATGGTAGCCAATGAGCTAATACATTTTGATGAAATTGCGGTAATGCTTCAAGATAAAGACCAATTACAAAATCTGAATCCAACTATTGAAAAACATTTGGATAATTTTCTTCATGTAAAATTAACAGAGAAATTGCCAATTATCGCAATGTTTGTTAATGAAGCAACTTTAAACAAAATTAAAGAGGGCATGCTCGAAGAAATAGGTTTATTATTACCTGAAATAATTAATCAATATACCGACTCGCTAAGAAATAGGATTGATATTGAACAAATGGTTACAGATAAAGTTGCTAATTTTTCATCAAAAAAGCTCGAAGAAATATTAGAAGGTGTTTTGAAAAAAGAATTTAAATTTTTAGAAATTATAGGTTGTGTATTGGGTTTTGCCATTGGTTTGATTCAAATGGCTTTATCTTTTTTATAAATAAATATTTTCAATCTATCATATCCAGATTGAAGTCTGCCATAGTTTTCAGTCTCCTGTCGGCAAGCATAAAACGTGGGTCATCAAAATGCAAGCTGTCCGGAATTACTATAACTTTCATTCTTGCTGCTTTAGCGGCAATCATACCATTAATAGAATCTTCAAAAACCATACATTGCATGGCAGTTGCACCCAAAGAATGTGCACAATGAATAAAAACAGCAGGGTGGGGCTTCCCATATTCAACAACATCGGCAGAGGTAACACAATTGAAGTATTTTTTTAAATTAAAATGGTCTATAAGCGTATCTATCATGTTCATAGGCGATGATGACGCTAAACCAATTTTATAATTATTTTGTTGCAATAATTTCAGTGTATCTTCTACACCATGTAAAATAGTACCTTTAAGCTTAGAATTTGCTATGATATCATCTAGTATTTCATCGGCCACACCTCGAGCAGTAATACCCTGCCAAGGGTATTTTATTGCCCAATAGTCTGTTACTTCAAAAATACGTAAACCGGTGGTTTCTTTAAATTGTTTATGTGTAATAGGTATTTTATGTTTATCTACTATTCGTAACATGCTCTCGCTCCATAAGGGTTCGGTATCTAATAGCAAACCATCCATATCAAATATTACCGTATTTATCATTTATGTCTTTTTTTATAGTATTTTTTAATTGTTTTCAGGTTCACTGGTTTTCAATGGGTTTCTCTGTTTCCAGCGAGAATCCTCAATAGCTAAAAAATTTTTTAAAAACCAATTAGTTACAAAATCAGGAACATTAGGTAGTTTTATAATAAAGTCTAATTTTTTTGGTTTTGCACCTAAACTTGCTTTGGCATCAAAAGAGGTTCTACCCAGTTTTAGAACCTTCTTTTTTTGTATAATTGCTTGATTTAAACCGGATAATAGAATATTGAAATAAAGTTGGTATTCTGTATTTAATTCATATTTAAAACCAATATAATAAATTTCATAGGCATCTGTTGTAGTAATTACACAATAGAATGCAATCATTTCATTACCAAGATAGAAACAATTTATATGAAATGATTCTTTATAAATATTGCTTAACTCCGTAAAAAAATCTATTCCCGGCTTTGTTAGGCAAAATGATTGTTTTTGAATTACTTGATGAAATAAATTATTTAAATGATGTTTATTTTCTACTATTTCTTTATTCGTTAGCCTTACAAACGTTAGATTTTTTGCTGCTGCTAAAGTTTTGTTTGCTCTGGTTTTATATTTTCTACTTAGAGCATTTAAATAATCATTCAGTGTGTACCAATTAGTTTCAATAGGCATTTCCATTACTTTATCGTCCCATATAAATTGATAGCCGTTATTAATATATTCAGCTTTAGTGGCTGGGGGGAAGCCAACAAAATCTTTAAGAACAATGATTGAAGGATTTAAATTTTCGGCTATTCTATTTGCAATTGTAATTATTGTGGGGACTATTTCATTTACATTAAGATATGTATTATTATAAAGCACACAACCGGTTTCATTTCTTAGAGCATTACCAAGAATAAGTACTTTAGTTTTTTTTATTTTTAAATAGAACTGTACTATTTTTTTTGATACATGCTTAGCGTTCTGAATATTTAAAATAGAATTATTTAAAGAATATAATTGAAAATAAGTAAAGAAAATAGGTGTTTTTTGTTTATATATAACTACATAATGAAATTTTACTTCAGGTAACGATTTTTCTAATCCTAATAAAAAATCATAACTTAATTCAAGGCAGTGATTCTCGTTTAGTAATGATAAATCATTTTTTATTGCTTGTAAGTCATTGAAAATAAGTAAATTATATTCGTTGCTTTCAGTCTTTGATTTAGTAAAACAGTTTTTAAAAAGCTGAGAAAAAAGACAATTATTAAATGAGTTTATTTCATTTTTTAAATCTGGATAATTGAGTTCA
>CAIWXG010000327.1 GCA_903916555.1 uncultured Bacteroidota bacterium | reverse complement strand
ATAATAAAATAAATTTTATGAAAAAAACACTCTTAGGTTTCATTCTTTTATTAAGCAGTATTTTTACTGTAAATGCACAACAGCATTACTGTATTATTGACTCAAAGTACATTCTAGATAAAATGACTGATTACAAGGATGCACAAGGCAAACTTGATAATTTATCGAAAGCATGGCAAGAGGAAGTTGATACTAGAATGGCAGAGGTTGAAAGAATGTATAAAGGCTATCAGGCCGAACGCCCTATGCTATCTGATGAAATGCGTAAAAAGCGTGAAGATGAAATTGTAACAAAAGAAAAAGCTGCCAAAGACTTGCAAAAACAACGTTTTGGTTATGAGGGTGATTTATTTAAAAAACGTCAAGAGTTTATTAAACCGGTACAAGACAGACTTTTTAATGCTGTACAGAAAATGGCAGCCCAAAAAGGTTTTGATATGGTTTTAGATAAAGCGGGTGGGGTAACCTTATTTTATGCTGACCCAAAACTTGATAGAAATGACGATGTTTTAAAAATACTTGGAATAAACAAATAATGAGTTTTACTTTGCACTTTTAAAAAACAAATACAAATTTAATAATGAAAAAAATTGCGATTATCATTGCCTGCGGATTGTTACTTACAAATCTTGCGATAGCACAAACAAAGAAAACAACACCTAAATCCACAACCGGTAACGAAGAGGTAAGTGGTAATACTGGCGAAAGCAGCACAAGTCATAAATTCGGTTGGTTAAATTCTTCAGAATTATTACGCTTGATACCTGAAACCGTAAAAGCAGATAGTGATATAGCTAAATATCAAAAGTCTTTTCAGGAGCAAATAGAACAGATGGCTAAAGAAGGACAAGAAAAATATAAAAGTTTCCAAGCACATGAAAAGGAAATGGATGATGCTAAAAAAGAAGTAGCTCAACGTGAATTACAAGATATTGAAAACCGTATTCAAAGTTTTCAACAAGCAGCACAAGAGAAAATACAAGCTAAGAAAAGCGAATTATTACAACCAATCTTAGAAAAAGCGGATAAAGCAATTAAAGC
The DNA here is from genome assembly GCA_903916555.1 of uncultured Bacteroidota bacterium. GTDB lineage: Bacteria > Bacteroidota > Bacteroidia > Chitinophagales > Chitinophagaceae > CAIYTT01. The sequence goes on along the minus strand of CAIWXG010000327.1, from coordinate 1,859 downwards.
AGTAGCTAAGGAAAAGAAATATGATTATGTTTTTGAAGCATCGCAAGGAAATATATTATATGCAACCGAAGGTGATAATATTATGCCTTTAGTAAAAGCAAAATTAGGTATTAAGTAATAATATTTTATATTGTTAAAAGCCACAGCATTAGTATATGATGTGGCTTTTTTATGTAATTACAAAATACTGTTAATTGTTATGTATGCTTCCAAATCATCAATTTATACTAAACATTTCTTTATTCACACTTTAATAAGTACCTTTGGCAATTATGCGTAATATAAAAATCATAGAGGTAAGGTCTGAAATAGGTGCAGGTACAAGAGGAGCTAGTTTAGGTATTGATGCAATTAAGATTGCTGCACTTGATTTTATGAGTAATTTATTTGTCAATTTCCCTTCTGATGTTATTGAAAATGAAAATAGATTATTATATGAGCCGGTTGCATCGCCTTATGCAAAAAGAATACAAGGAATATATACTATGTACGACAGAGTTTCTAAATCTGTTTGCGAAACCGTAAAATCCGGATTATTCCCTTTAATACTTGCCGGAGACCACAGTACTGCCGGCGCTACAATAGCGGGATTAAAAATGGCTCGTCCTGCACGTAGATTGGGTGTAATTTGGATAGATGCACATGCAGATATGCATTCACCCTATACAACACCATCGGGCAATATGCATGGTATGCCCTTGTCTATTTCTTTAGCCGATGACAATGCTGAAAACCAAATGCATGCCCCTGATGCTCCTACCCAAGAGTTCTGGAATAAACTAAAAAATATCGGCAATATTGAACCTAAAATATTACCGGAAGATTTAGTATTTATTGCACTAAGAGATTTTGAAAAAGAAGAAGAAGCATTAATTAAAAAACATAATATAAAAGTTATTCCTGTAGCAGAAGTAAGAAGGAAAGGTATTGAAAATGTTGTTAGGCAAACGTTTTTACATTTATCTAATTGCGACGATATATATGTTTCTTTTGATGTAGATAGCCTGGATAACTCCATATCAAGAGGCACAGGTACTCCGGTAAGTAACGGCTTAAAAGAAAGAGAAGCCGAAGATTTAGTTGCATCGTTTATGCAACATCATAAAATTTGTTGCTTTGAGATTGCCGAGGTAAACCCAACTTTAGATAAAGAAAATTTAATGGCAGAAATTGCATTTAATATTTTACAACGTAGCGTAAATTTGTTGTTGTTAAATTAAAAAATTGCATGTTGCATCTTGTCTATTAGTTTTGTGTGCTTTGTGCCAACAATAAATATCACATTTGCAATATCTGTTTGTAATGTGATAATGTTTGCGGAAAAGACCAATAATTTGTAAATAACATAAATATAAATATGAAGTATCTCTTAGTTTTATTAAGTTTATTTATATTTAAATATAATACAACTGCAAAAAATATAAAAAACCTTCCAGATACAGTATTTATATATACGTTACCATTAGATAGATATTATATAGTTGCGGTTTCTTGTAATGATATACAAACATATGATGGTGTATCAAAAAAAACAATTACCTCCAAATCAAAAATTAAACACATGTTTAATTTATTTTATAATGACTCGAATTTTCAACTTAAAACCACTCAGTATAAAATAGATTCACGTTTGGCAATTGAATTTAAATATAAAAACAATGTTGTTGAAAGATTTTGTTTGTCGCATACTAAAAGAATTGAAAAAGAGGGTAAGGTATATACTTAGGGCTTGTAAAGAAATAAAGGTTACTTTTTGATGGGTCTAATTGTGTAATTCCATTCACCATGAAATTCATGTTTTTGTATGTTGATTGAATCCATTTCCTCGTCTGAAACCTTTTTCCCTTTTTCATACTTGT
>CAIWXG010000326.1 GCA_903916555.1 uncultured Bacteroidota bacterium | reverse complement strand
AATTTCTCTCAATTCTGCATCAATTTTCTTACTATAATTTCTTAAATCAACTCCATCAGATAAAGCTTTTGAAACAAGTTCATACTTTTGTAATGTTAATAAATCTTCCTTTAAATCATCTAAATTAATATCAATATTTTCATTTGTTGAGTATGAAATTTCAAACATGCCTAATAGTTTTAATAAGAAAAAAACATACCTTGAAAATAATTTAAATAATATTGAAATTTTAAATTTAGGTTCTTCTCATGGCTTATATGACATTAATCCTGTATGTTTTTCTTATCAAGGATACAATATTGCAATTGAAGGTCAGTCTTTATATTTTGATAAAAGAATATTATTTAAATATATTTCTAAAATGCCTAAGTTAAAAATGGTTTTTATTCTTATTAGTTATCATACCTTTTTAGCTGAAAATCTTTCTAAACCTAAAGATATAAATAGAGATTTTTTTTATTTACATTATTGGAATATTGGATGTAAAGATTTGCCTATATTTGATGTTAGAAGATTTTCAATAACTTCAATTTATTCATACAACGAAATAGTAAGTTTTATTAATTCAGGGTTTAAAATTGACCTTCATTCAAATATGGAAAAAACAGGTTTTTCTCATTTTGATAATGGTAATCCGTTAAAATATATTACAGATAGTTCTGGAAAAAAACATGTTGGCGAACACAATGATTGCTTTGATGCCACTAAATTGATTTATATAGTAAATGATTTTGAAGATATGTTAAGGGAGTTAAAAAAAAGAAATGTTAAAATTGTTGTTTTAACTACACCTGTTTACCATACTTATTCAGATTATTGTAATGAAAATTATTTAAAAATGAAAAAGAATATTTTATTAGAAAAACAGAAAATATATAATTATTATATTTTTGATTATTTTAATGATAAAAGATTTACAATTGAGGATTTTATGGATAATGACCATTTGAAAATTTCTGGTGCTACAAAGTTTAGTAAAATTATTGATTCTGAAATTATTAAGCCAATTTTGAATACGAAATAAATTATGCGTAATAGTATAAGAATTGCTAAACATAAGTAATAAATATTATTTATAAATTATAATTGAATAGTTTTTATATATAAAATAAATTTACTCCTATATTTTCATCAATATTTTGATATTGTTGTGCTATTTCAAAAATAAAATTTTGTCACTATTTTTTTAAAATAAACTATCATCGTTTATCTTTGAAGAATTACTTAAATATATACAATGAAGATTCGTAAATTGTTAATTGCCAATCGTGGCGAAATTGCTATCCGTATTTCGCGTGCTGCTACAGAATTAAATATTTCTACAGTAGCTATTTATACTTTTGAAGACAGATACTCTTTACACCGTTATAAGGCTGATGAAGCCTATCAAATTGGCGAAGATAACGACCCGCTGAAACCATATCTTAATATTGATGAAATAATATCTGTAGCATTAAGTTGTAAAGCAGATGCTATACATCCCGGTTATGGCTTCTTGTCCGAAAACGCAACTTTTGCTCGTAAATGTGCTGAAAACAATATAATATTCATAGGACCTAGACCCGAAGCTATGGCTGCTTTAGGTGATAAGGTTACCGCAAAAGAAGTAGCATTAAAGGCCGGATTACCTATTATACGCAGTAACATAGAACCACTTACCAATATTGAAATTGCTTTAGCAGAAGCAAATACTATAGGTTATCCTTTAATGTTAAAAGCAGCATCGGGTGGCGGCGGTCGTGGTATGCGTATTGTTCGTTCGGATGATGATTTAAGAAAATCTTTTCCCGAAGCTCGCAGTGAGGCTAAAAACGCTTTTGGTGATGATACTGTTTTTTTGGAAAAATTTGTAGAGCGTCCTAAACACATTGAAGTACAAATAGCAGCCGATGCTTATGGTAATATTGTACATTTATATGAAAGAGATTGTTCTGTACAAAGACGTTTCCAGAAAGTAGTAGAAATTGCACCTTCTGCTGTATTGCAATCAACAACATTAGAAAAATTATACGATTATGCATTAAAAATTACTGCAGCCGTAAACTATAATAATTTAGGTACGGTAGAATTTTTAGTTGATGGCAACGAACAAATATTTTTTATTGAAGTAAACCCAAGAATACAAGTAGAACACACTGTAACAGAAATGATTACCGGTGTAGATTTAATAAAAACTCAACTATTTATAGCTTCGGGATACAGGCTTTCTGATCCTGAAATAGGATTAGGTAAGCAAGAAAGTATTCCTAAAATGGGTTTTGCAATACAATGCAGAATAACAACGGAAGACCCGCTTAATGACTTTAAACCTGATTATGGCACGCTTATTACTTACAGAAATGCTACTGGTTTTGGCGTTCGCTTAGATGAGGGCAGTACCTATCCGGGTATGCACATTAGCCCTTTCTTCGATTCTATGCTTGTAAAAGTAAGTACATCGGGCAACTCTCTTAAAGATGCTGCAAGTAAAATGCATAGAGCTTTAAGGGAATTTAGAATTAGAGGCGTAAATAATAATATTCAATTTCTTGAAAATCTGATTACGAATAAAGATTTTATTTCGGGTAATGCAACAGTAAACTTTATTCAGGAACACCCCGAACTATTTACTTTTTGGCTTAAACAAGACAGAGGTACTAAAGTATTAAATTACCTGGCTGATATTACAGTAAATGGTCATCCTGATGTTAAAACAAAAGATACTAATAAGATTTTTGAAAAACCAATAGTACCCTTTATTTCTTACGATGAGCCCTTGCAAACCGGAACAAAGAACTTGCTTGACAGCTTAGGTCCGGATAAATTTTGTGAATGGTTAAAGAACGAAAAAAAGATACACTATACCGATACTACTTTACGAGACGGACACCAATCTTTATTGGCAACACGTATGCGTACAAAAGATATGCTACGTATTTCAAAGAATTTTTCTCGTTCTTTTCCACAAACATTTAGTATGGAAGTTTGGGGCGGTGCGACCTTTGATGTATGTATGCGTTTTTTGAAAGAAGATCCTTGGACAAGGTTAGAGAAAATAAGAGCAAATGTGCCTAATATTCTTTTACAAATGCTAATACGTGGTGCTAACGGAGTAGGCTATGCTGCATATCCTGATAACCTTGTTGAGAAATTTGTTGAGAAATCGTGGGATAAAGGAGTAGATATATTTAGAATATTTGATTCGTTGAATTGGATGCCTAATATAGCCCCATGCATAGAAATGGTTCGTAAGCGTACCAATGGTATTGCCGAAGGTTCTCTTTGTTATACCGGTGATATTATGGACCCCAAACGTACCAAATACTCTTTGGAATATTATTTGAGGTTAGCCAAAGATTTAGAAAATGCAGGAGCACATATTTTGGGCATAAAAGATATGTCGGGATTATTAAAGCCTTATGCAGCTAAAATATTAGTACAGGCTTTAAAAGATACCGTTAAAATACCAATACATTTACATACTCACGATACCTCTTCTTTGCAGTCTGCCACCTATTTAATGGCTATAGATGCCGGTGTAGATGTTGTAGATTGTGCTTTAGGTGCTCTTTCGGGGCTTACATCTCAACCAAACTTCAATTCTGTAGTAGAGATGATGCGTTTTCATGAGCGTGAAAATCCTTATGATATTAAATTATTGAATCAGTTTTCTAATTATTGGGAATCGGTAAGAGAATACTATTATCCATTTGAGTCCGGGCAAAAAGCAGGTGCAGCAGAAGTATTTCAACACGAAATTCCCGGTGGACAATATAGCAATTTGAAACCACAGGCTATTGCATTAGGCTTAGGAGATAAATTTGAATACATAAAGGAAATGTATGCTACAGTAAATGACTTGTTTGGCGATATTGTAAAAGTTACACCAAGTTCTAAAGTTGTGGGTGATATGGCTCAATTTATGGTTGCCAATAATCTTACTGTAAAAGATATTTTTGAAAAAGGCGAGCAAATATCTTTCCCAGAGTCAGTACAACAAATGTTTCTTGGCGATTTAGGACAACCGGAAGGTGGTTTCCCTAAAGACTTACAACAAATAATATTAAAAGATAAAGTACCGTTTACAGATAGGCCCAATAAACATTTAGCTCCCGTTGACTTTGAAGTTGAAATGGCTGCATTTAAAGTTAAATATGGTGCTGATTTAACCCTCTTAGACTTTTTATCTTATAAATTTTATCCAAAAGTTTTTGATGAATACATCAATTTTGTAAGAGAATATGGCGATGTTTCTGTTTTACAAACTCCTTTATTCTTTTATGGCATGAAACAGGGTGAAGACACAACGATTGAAATAGCTAAAGGTAAAACACTGCTTATCAGGCTTTTAAGTATTGGCCCTGTTGATGACAAAGGGCACAGAACCGTATTCTTTAAATTAAACGGACAGACGAGAAATGTAGAAATAAGAGATAGGTCTATTAAAGTAGAACGAAAAGAGAATACTAAAATAGATAAAACGAATGAAAAACAAATTGGGGCTCCCTTACAAGGAATGTTAAGCAAATTGTTAGTGAAAAAGGATGAAAAAGTGAAAAAAAATCAACAATTATTTATTTTGGAGGCAATGAAAATGGAAACAATTATTACTGCTCCTTACGATTGTTTAATAAAACATATTGAATTAAATGCAGGTACATTGGTAAATACCGGTGATTTAATTTTAGAAATGGAATAGTTGTTTTTTTTGTATTTTATTATAAAAAATATATAAATTATGTTT
>CAIWXG010000325.1 GCA_903916555.1 uncultured Bacteroidota bacterium | reverse complement strand
GACTATTTGAAACAATTCTAATCGGGTAATCATTTCTTCTGCGATAACCCCAAACAGAATTAAAGGAAATATTCAGCCTCGAGTTCTTATTATCTATGGCAACAATGTTATCCTTAAAGACATTCACCCTAATATGTTTCAGGCAATTTTGGTTGGAAGTATCGAAAACGTCTTTAGACGATTTGAATATCTCAGGACACCCAAAATGTATTTTTTGTGCTGAGGCTGTTGCTATTAACGTAACCAAGCACAGCACTATAGATATGTTTTTCATATACAATATTTTAAGATCAAGCTACAGCTTTATACTTGCCCGCATTCATTCATTGCAGAATCGGGTGAGTTCAATACGGAAAAGGTAGTTACAAGTGCGCAGTCTCCGGTGTGAAAATTATCGTTGTTAAAAAGCTTTGTTTGGGCGTTGGTGTTGATTACCAGTGAAAAAAAAGATAACGTAGAAGAGAAATATTTGGTGACGTTTGGTGACATGATACAATTTTTCATTAGTATAATATTGAATAAAATTTAAAAGAGCATTTGAACGACTATACACCCCAAACAGGAACTTCCTTTTTTATTAATTAATTATAAACAATACAAAATAATAAATAAGAATTTCTAGATTTAATAATCACTCTTGATATCTTTCAATTGTGTGAGGTCACGGCTCGTGTAAAACTATTATTACCTTATAATAAGCAAAGGATAATATTGATAATGGTTTACTTAAAAATAATTACTTATTCCACGATGATGCTTTACTAAGGTCAGCAGGATAATAACCAAAATCATTAGGAATATTTGTAGCAGTATCTACAACTTCATAGCACATATTTATGGATCCAAACTGACCATAAGAAGTATTTGTAAAAATATTTCCAACACCAAAAATCAATTTCCCCATTAATTGCTGATTAGGAACAAATAGGGTATCGCCATTTTTACCACCAATATATCCTTTTACCGGCTGGGTAAAGTAATTATAAAAATAAAAAATCTGGACGTCTGTAATATTTGTGCCATTTACTATGCTTATTACATATGTAGCTGCATTGGTGGTACTTCCTTTCTCAAATACTTGCCAGTTACCCAAAAACTTCTGACGCAAAACTGTTTCACAATTGATACCGCCATAACCTGAAGGACATGTACATGCACCTTGATTACATACGCCATCGTGAGCACAAACAATAGTTTTGCATTTATCTCGGTTGCAGGAAAGGTACATCAATGAACCAATTACGGCAATCGTAGAAAATGCAGATATTACAATGGAGTTAAAATGTACTTTCATTAGCTAAAATATTTAATTATATTACAATTTTATACTAATTTTATATTATTACGACAATTTAAAAATAGTGTGTTTTTCTAAGTAAAAGCTGATTAGAAGCAATATCCAATCTAAGTCCAGATTCATAGATGCTGCAGAAACATTATATAGAAAGTTAATAAACCTACCGTGAAAGGAAAATAGGAACCCGTTATTTTTCCAAAACTTTTTTCGCTCTGATTTCCCCCATAGAATCTAAAATTGCCTTAATGTAAATTATTCCTTCACAAACTTCTTAACCAATGTCCCGTTGATACGAATAAGGTATACGCCTGGGGCAAAAGATGCGATATCTAATTGCAAGTGAGATGTATTGCAAATAGTATTATTTACAACCTGGCCAAAAACATTGGCTATGATAACATTAGTAATTTGAGAAGAATTTGAGGTAATGGTAAGCTGGGTAGAAGCTGGGTTAGGGTAAATAGACAAAGATTGTAGTTCAGGTTCTTCTTGTAT
>CAIWXG010000324.1 GCA_903916555.1 uncultured Bacteroidota bacterium | reverse complement strand
TAAGGGTTTAGATTAGCATTTTCAACAGCAACATTATAGGGTACTTCGTTTTGATAAAGGTTTATTTCCTTGTGATTATTATAATATATACTTGTTGTTCCTTTTATAATAAAGGCCGCTTTACTTTCTTTGGGAAAAACAAACCCAAGTGCTGTTATTATTAAAATGTATTTGAAAATTTTTTGCATGTTTTTTATGTTTAATTTTCTTTAACACAATTATCATGCCAAAAAGCGGTGTTCATTTATAAATAAGTTTATTGGTGTTTCCCATCTAATGTAAGCAAAAAAAATATTGTATAATGATTCATTTTTATCAAACGAATTGAAAAAAAATATCGTCTTCTATAGTGTAATGTTTTATTAAAGTTATATTTTTTGCTGTTGCTGATAATAAATTTGTTTTTATGTATAATTTAAACTTTATAAAGTATTTATTGTCAAAGAGATGTCATATTTGGCAGAAAAATTATATTTTGAAGATTTGATTAACCAATAATTATTATTTTATAAAAAAACAAAGAAAATAAAAAAAAATAAGCTTGAATATATAAATTAATAAAAAAACAGTCTAATTTTAACCTTAATTATTTGTAAGTATTTATTTTAACCCACATATTGTTGTATTTTAAATTTTAGTTATGAAAAAAATCTATTTGTTGTTACTAACCTGCTTTTTAGGTAGCATTGCTCATGGGCAAACCATAGACACTATTTATGCTATTGCTTCTGGATATGCTGATAACAGCAGAGGGTCCATTATTAGCGACAGTGTCGTTTCTTCACCAATTGGGCAAAGAGCTTATGGTGTTTTTGACTTGAGTATTATTCCTGCAGGGTCTTCAATAAATTTCGTGAAAATGGGATTTAATATTGATACCATATTAAGTGGTGGTTTTCCTCCTTCCGGTTGGAATATTTACGGTATTGACAGTGATTTGTCTCTAGCTACTAGCGAGCCTATATTATATGCAGATCTTGTAACAGGTTCTTCATTATACACAGCAACATGGGGTACTGTTTCTGGCAACGTTTTGTTGGCATCAACTGCAGCAAGCGTTACGTTTGTATCTACTTATATTGGTAATAAGGTATCTATGTCTTATACAAGTGGTGGTGGTGTTGCTTACATGATTACAGGTGCAAGTGGTACACATACAGGAACAGGTTTTCATGCACCATATATTATAGTATCCTATTGCCAACCTGCAATTTCAGGACCTAATTCTGTTTGTCCTGGTGGCACAATTACTTTATCAGACGCATCATCGGGTGGTACTTGGATTTCTTCAAATGTAGGTGCAGCAACTATTGGTTCTACTACTGGTGTAGTTACCGGTGTGGCAAGCGGAACAACAAATATTTCTTATGTTATCGGTTCTTGTACTACAATAAAAACAATTTCTGTAACTGCAATGCCTGCAATCCTACCATCTTCTTCCGTTAATATTTGTTTGGTTGGTGGTTCTGCAACATTAAGTGATGCGAGTTCAGGTGGTACATGGACATCAGGCTCTACATCAGTAGCAACTGTTGGTTCTTCTTCAGGTGTTATTACCCCTGTTGGTGATGGTACTGCAAGAATTACCTATACATTGGGCAGCTGCTCCGTAAATAAAGATGTCATTATTAGAGGTCCGGGTCCAATAACTCCGGCTTCCGGTACAATATGTGTTGGCGGAACAATATTATTATCAGATACTTCAACAACCGGAGCGTGGTCTGCAACTAACGTTCATGCAAGTGTATCAGGCGGTTTGGTAACAGGTAATACTGCCGGTATAGATACAATTCATTTTTCAGCTGTATCTTGTCAAGTAAACGCTATAGTTACAGTCAATGCCGCACCAACTGCAATCAGTGGTTCATCATCTGTTTGCATTGGTTCTTCTATTTCTCTTTCAGATGGTGTTTCAGGTGGTACTTGG
>CAIWXG010000323.1 GCA_903916555.1 uncultured Bacteroidota bacterium | reverse complement strand
CTTTAGTCCACCCATATCTTTCATTTCATTACTATGCACATAATGAATTACCGAACCCGCACCCAAGAAAAGTAAAGCTTAAAACATAGCATGTGTAAACAAATGAAACATAGAAGCCATATAACCCAATCCGTTTTCGCCACCATAACCCGACACACCTAATGCAAACATCATGTATCCTATTTGCGACATAGTAGAATAGGCAAGAACCCGTTTAATATCGGTTTGTGTACATGCAATAATAGCAGCAAATAGAGAGGAACTTATACCTACCCACGCTACAATTTCTAATGCAGGCGGACACGATAGCGAAAAAACCGGAAATAATCTTGCTACTAAATAGACACCGGCAACAACCATTGTTGCAGCATGTATTAAAGCAGAAACAGGTGTTGGGCCTTCCATGGCATCGGGCAACCATACATGTAGCGGAAACATTGCTGATTTACCGGCACCACCTATAAACACTAAAACGAGACCCCATGTTAATGCAGAAGCACCCATAAATGAAGCTGCTACTATATTAGCATGTTGAGGCGTATCGGTAGTAAGGCATTTTATTAGCGTTTGAAAGTCAAGAGTTTGTGAATAATACGCAAGTACCAAAATGCCAATTAAAAAGCCAAGGTCTGCAAAACGAGTAACAATAAAAGCCTTTTTACTTGCAGCAACTGCCGATGGTTTATCAAAATAATAGCCTATCAATAAGAAGGAAGATACTCCTACTAATTCCCAGAATATGTATATCTGAAAGATATTAGAAGATAATACCAATCCCAACATTGAAAACGTAAATAACGACAGAAACGAATAATAGGTAGCATATCTTTCTTCGCCCTTCATATAGCCTAAACTATAAAAGTGTACCATTAATGATATAAAGGTTACAATCACAATCATCATTATAGAAATAGGGTCTAACAGAATACCAATGTCTATAGATAAATTAGGGCTAAACTGTAACCAAGTAATCTTAAAAGGTATTATTTGATGGTAGGTATCGGTAAGCATACCTGTGGCATCTTTTTTACCCTCGATAGTAAAATAGTCGAATGCTACTTTTAGTGCTAATAGAAACGAAGTACCAATAGACAATGTACCCAGTGCACCGCAATAGGCAGGCATATACTTACGGCCGAATAGAGCAATAAATATAAATGTAAATATGGGTAATAAAGGAATAAGTGCTATTAATGATGTACTAATCATAAATTTAAAATTTCATGGTATCCACTTCTTCCACATCTATAGTGTGGTAATTGCGATACAAGTTAATAATAATGGCTATTGCAACAGATGCCTCTGCGGCAGCTATTGTTATAATAAATAAAGTAAAAAACAAACCGTCTAATTTATGGGCAAACAAATACTTATTGAATGCTATAAAATTAATGTTTACACTATTAAGTATCAATTCTACCGACATTAACATGGTAATCATGTTTCTGCGCGTTAAAAAACCATAAATGCCTATAAAAAACAAGGCACAACTCACAAATAATACTTGTGGTAATCCTATTTCGTTCATACAACTATTTTTATATCCGTGTTTTCAATAGTATGGTTATCTGCCGCACCGAATTCAACTTCTTTTATTTCTACACTATTTTTCAGTTCGGGTGTTTTAACTTTTATAGCTATTACAATGCAACCTATCATGGCAGACAACAATAACATACTTACTACTTCAAAAGGCAAAATATAACCATGCTCGGTAGTACTTAGCATTTGAGCTCCAATATTTTCTACACTAGGGGCAATTGCTTGTTGATTGCTTGGTATAAATAGCTGATTATTTATAAGCATATAGGTAAGTATAGCACCAAATAAAGTGGCAAGGCCTGCAAAAAAAATTCTGCCTAATGCCGGCTTTTTCATTAGCCCACCGGAACCTTGTGTTAAAAATATAGAGAATATTATTAAAACCACAATACCCCCCACATATACCACTATTTGTACAGCCCCAATAAATTCATAATCTAAAAAGAAATATAAACCTGCTATACTAATTAATGAAAACAGCAAATAAACAGCAGAACGGAATATTTTGAGAGACGTAACTGCTAAAAGCCCACAACCAATTATGGCTGCTGCAATTATATAAAAAATTATTACTGATGCATTCATTGTAATTTATTATTAATTTTATTTACTAAGCAATAATTTATGAATTTACAAATAAACTATATTAATCTATTCTTTTTCATAAATCATCTAAATATTTTATTCAACGCCTTCCATTATTTTAGAACCAGGGTTATTTAGAACTTTCTTCAACGATTTTTTATCATAAACACTGTGTTCAAAAGTTTGAGCCATTTTTATTGCATTACTAGGGCAAGCTACTACGCACATATTGCACATGGTACAAAGTTCCAAATGATACACAAAGGTATCAATTGCTTTCTTCTTTTTTCCATCCGGTTGCAATTCTTGTTTCGTAATTATTTTTATTGTTCCATTCGGGCAAGCAATTTCGCAAGCTTGGCATCCGGTACACCTATGTTCGTTTTTTTCGTCATGTGGCATTACAACTTCGCCCTTAAACCGGTCGAACATAGTAAGTGTTCCACGATTATCAGGGTATTGCTCGGTTTTTATTTCCTTAGGGTGGGTAAAATAGTAACCTGTCAACTTCATCCCTGTTAATAAGGATTTTGTTGATTTAAATATGGTAGTGAAATAATCTTTTAAGAACATGGTTGTTTGTTTTCTTTTATTAATAAACGTTTTTTTGCCTCATCAAAACTACTTAATACGTTCTTCAAATAAATAATATTAATTATATATTTTAATTTAAACCAAAGCAAGTTCTAATTTTGCTAATTCATCATTGTTTGTTTGTTGGTCGTAACTTTTCATTTCCTCACCATAAAACCTATCTATAGCCATTTTTATAGTATGTATGCTTTTTGTTGAAATTAACAGGGGGGATGCCAATTGGTCAATAAAATTACTTACCAATTTTTGTTTTTTTGCTTTATATTGGTCAAGCATAAAATTAGAATCATCTGCTTTATGCAGTTTTATCATTTTATCCACACCTTTAATTTCCTTTAATAAATCAAGCAATTGGTAATATTCGCTTTTTTTCATTGGTACAAATTTAATAATTTATCTCTAAAAAACCTTTTTACCGAAGCAAACCATAGAGTAAAAACATGTATTAAAATCCTATATAAATACAATTTTCTTCCTAAAAATGCCATCCCATAATTGCCATTACCGTTACCAAAATCGTATTTACCATACTTATAGGCAGCAAATATTTCCACTCAAGGGTTAATAATTGGTCTACACGTAAGCGTGGAAATGTCCAGCGGAATTGCATAATAATAAATATGATAAAAAATGTTTTGCCAAAAAACCAAATGAAACCTGGTATAAAATTCATAATGTGATTAAAGGCTTCCCAATGCCCAAGATGAAAAGGCATCCAGCCGCCAAAGAATATGGTTGCTGCAATAGCAGATACTACAAATAGGTTTATATACTCAGCTAAAAGAAACATAGCAAACTTCATACCCGAATATTCAGTATGGAAACCGGCAGTAAGCTCTTGTTCTGCTTCGGCAAGGTCGAATGGAGCACGATTTATTTCGGCTGTTGATGCAATAAGAAATATTACGAAAGAAATAATAATAGGTATATGTCCTCTATATATCCACCAACCGTCTCGCTGACTTTCTACAATATGCGATAATTGTAAACTGCCCGACAATATTACAATCGCAATTAATGATAAACCAACAGACAATTCGTAACTTACTATTTGTGCCCCACTGCGCATGGCACCTAATAGTGAATATTTATTATAACTACTGTAACCTGCCATAAGTATGCCTATTACAGCAATAGAAGAAACAGAAGACATATAAAGCACACCTATACTAATATCCCAAATTTGGAAATTGCTTGCAAATGCAATAGGTGCCATTACTAGTAAAGATGCAACAACAATGATAACAGGTGCTAAATGAAACAAAAATTTGTCTGATGCTTTGGGTGTAAGTCCTTCTTTAAATAAGAGCTTCACGGTATCGGCAACAATTTGCAATGAGCCATAAGGGCCTACTCTATTTGGCCCATAACGTGCCTGCATAAAACCTGCAACTTTACGTTCCATATAGCCCAAAAAGAAACATAAAACAACCAAAAAACCTAATAATAGCACACCGGTTATGGTAAGGTCAATCACTTTTACTAAAGTCTCATTGGGAATACTTAACGCCAGCCAATTATGGATTGCAGCGGCAATAGAAGAAAAACTGATTGTAAGAAATTGGTTCACTGTGTTTGTTTTAAAAATGTAACTGCAAAATTAGTCTTTGGTTTCTGAATAATTTTAATAATTCCACAAACAAAATTATTAGTAGCTAATCATTTGTAAAATTTACTCTGTTTTTATTAACATAATATCTAAAGTAAGCTTTTCAACTTTCTTATTAGCCGTAAAAGTAATAATTATTCATAAAACTACATAAGCCGTATCATTTATTTGGATTTGGAGTGGCTGTTTTTAATCAGTCATTATAAATATAAAACTATAATACATATAAAATTATAGATCATATTTAATATTACATATTTAATTTGTGAAATTTATATTTATATTCAAATTTAAAAATTGAGTACTATTCTAAAAAAAATCATGTATTTTATGGCAATGTATTATTAAAAAGTATTTTCAAAATACAAATTATTAATATTGTTTTATCATTGTATTTAAATTAAATTGAAATAAATTTGCGTTCAAATATTTTTCGATAAACAGCTATGCTTTTTAATTCCTTTGAATTTTTGTTGTTTTTTCCTATAGTTACCATAATATACTTTTTGTTACCACATAAATTTCGTTGGTTTCATTTGTTGGTCGCAAGTTGTGTTTTTTACATGTATTTTATTCCCGTATATATACTAATTTTGTTTTTAACTATTATCATTGATTATTTTGCCGGTATAATGATTGAAAATGCAGCTGATAAAAGAAAGAAACGATTCTTGATTATGAGCATTTTTGCAAATGTTGGGGTTTTAGCTGTTTTTAAGTATTATAATTTTTTTATACAAAATATAAATGAAGCATTGCATTTAACAAATAAGGCTAATGCATTATTGCTATTAAATATTATGTTGCCTATAGGTTTGTCTTTTCATACATTTCAGGCAATGAGTTATACGATTGAAGTATATAGAGGGAAACAAAAAGCGGAAAAACACTTCGGTATTTATTCATTATATGTTATGTTCTATCCTCAATTGGTTGCAGGACCAATTGAGAGACCTCAGAATATGATACATCAATTTTACGAACATCATAAATTAGAATATGAAAATGTTTCTAAGGGGATGCGATTGATTTTATGGGGATTACTTAAAAAAATTGTAATCGCTGATAGATTAAGTATTGCTACAGATGCTATTTTTAATAAACCTTCTCATTACTCAGGTATTACACTTGCAATTGGTACTTTTTTCTTCGCCTTCCAAATATTTTGCGACTTTTCAGGCTACTCTGATATTGCGATTGGTGCTGCCAGAGTAATGGGGTTTCGATTAATGACCAATTTTAATAAACCCTATCATTCCAGAAATATTTCTGAGTTTTGGAAAAGATGGCATATTTCGTTATCTACTTGGTTTAGAGATTATCTATATATATCTTTAGGAGGAAATAGGGTTTCTATACCAAGGATGTATTTTAATTTGTTTTTCGTTTTTTTGGTTAGTGGCTTTTGGCATGGTGCTAATTGGACATTCATTATTTGGGGAGCTTTGCATGGTTTTTATTTAATATTTGCATTATTTACAAAAAAACATATAGATATTATAGCAACAAAGACAGGAATTAAAGCTAAAAGGCATTTAAATAATTTATTAAATGTAATTTCAACTTTTATTTTAGTAGATTTTGCATGGATATTTTTTAGAGCAAATAATATTAAAGATGCTTTTTATATTGTAAATAAATTACTGTATATTCCTTCTGAAATTATAAAAGTAATACATACAAAGAAAACTACTTTTTTAAACATTCCTGACTTTATTGATGTGTTACTTCCATGTTTTGCATGTATTCTTTTTTTAGAAATTGCCCATATAGTACAAGTTAAGTATCGGCTGGAAGATACCTTTGATAAAAAATCAGCTTTTTTAAGATGGTCTCTATATTATTTAGGTATTTTTGCTCTTATCTATTTGGGAGTATATGAAAAACATCAATTTATTTATTTTCAATTTTAAAAAATGCAAAAAATATTTTTAAAGTTATTCTTGGCAACAATACCTATTTTATTAATTTTATTAATTTATATTTGTCGCGACCCATTTAAAGTCTTATATCATTATAATAGTTTTTTGCCAAAAGATGGAACACAAAATATACAATTAAATATGGATTATGTATCCACCGAAACATTTTTAAATAACTACAATGAATATAAATATGATTCTTATATATTTGGAAATTCTCGTTCTTTAAATTATCATGTTTCTGATTGGCAAACACACATTAATTCAAAAAATTGTTACCATTTTGAAGCTAATGCAGAAAGTCTATATGGCATTGAAAGGAAATTTCAGTTCCTTAATAAAAAAGGCATTAAAATTAAGAATGCTCTTCTTATTATAGACCAAAGTACATGTAAAATTGTAGAAAATTCAGGTTCGGCAAATATTTTCAAAAAACATCCATTATTATCCGGACAAAGTAATTTCGATTTCCAATTAGAATGTTTAAAATCCTTTTTTGACATCAATTTTATTGTGGCTTACGTAAAAACAGTTCGACACAATAAATTATATGACGAATCAAGACAATATGACGCTTCTATAAATGAAATAAGTTTGCCCAAACAAGAAGCACAAATTGCGAATAACAGAGATGCATTTTACAAACCAAGAATGAAAGTATTTAAAAAAAGAGATAGTATTCAAAAATATTCACCCCAAACAATTAAAGAAGAACAATTGAAACTGTTTAAAAACATTAAGAAAATCTTAGATGCAGATTCAACAATTTATCGTATTGTAATAAACCCGCTTTACGACCAGAATAAATTTGATACAACAGATTTAAAAGCACTATATAATATATATGGGAAAAATAACGTTTATGATTATTCAGGAATTAATGAAATAACAAATGATATTTATAATTATTACGAAAATTCACATTATCGCCCAATTGTTGCAAAGAAAATAATGGATAGCATTTATAATAATAAATAATTTATTTATTATGGGCAATATATATTATTATAAATTAATATTGCAGTCCTTTAAGTCTAAAAACAGTCCTTTTACTTTATACATATTATCGAT
>CAIWXG010000322.1 GCA_903916555.1 uncultured Bacteroidota bacterium | reverse complement strand
TATTTTTTAACACTATTGTAAATAGTTTTGGGGCTATATTTATGCTGTTTTGTAGAATATGAATATACAAAGGGCATCACCCGTAAATGAATTATTAGCTAAAATTATTTTCTTAATTCTGCCTACCATAGCAGTTAGCTATTTTCTTATTTTTAATTTAAATATATATTTTTCTATATTACAAAATCAAGCTGTTGAGCAAACTGTTTTTCTTGCAGCAGGTACAATAATAGGAGCGGTATTTTATACACTAAGATTTAGATTTTTACCTACCATTACCCTATTAGTAATAGTTTTTTATTCCATATACAAAGGTCTTGATAACTATGCCTCGGGTGAGTTTGATACTTTTTTAATTACTGTGAAATTCTTGGTTTTTGCTATTCTTTTTACTTTCGGCTGGTTGGTGGGCTGGGGTTTTGTCCGTTTAAGATATTGGTCGGTATTGTTAGCAACCATAGTACTTTGTGGCTGTATTGCTGTAATTGCTAAAGCAAAAATAGATACGGTACAAGGTTTGTTATTGTCTTTTTCACCTGCTGTGTTATATGCGGTGTACCTCATTTTTGCAGCCGAACAAATATATAATTACAAAGAAAAATCAAGCAAATTTTGGTGGTTTTTAACTCGCAGAATCGTATTCTTTTCTATATTAATACTGTTACTTTTTGGTGGCGTTACACTACTAATGAATAAAGAAATAAAGGATGTAGTTGCAAAATATGGAGGCGAAGGCAAGGAAGGTACCAATAGTATGTTGCATAAAAACAAAGACAATACGTTTAATCTAAAAGATTATGCCCGATTGAGAAGTGCACAAGGCAGGAGTAATGAATTGCTTTTTTGTGCTCATATAGACAATAAATTTCCCGGTACAGACCAACCCAATCCGCTTTACCTTACCGCATTTTATTTTACCAAATTTGATACATCAACTGAAACATTTGAACGGGACACCACCATACCTTTTAATGATTTATTTGAACCCGACCCTTCTACTATACAGTTATTTTCTACCCGCTACGATTCATCTGTTATTAGAAACAGCCTAAGCGATAAATTCAGGAAGATAGTTGAGATTGAAATATATAGTAAACAATTATCGCCCAATACCTATTTGGCGCCTAATGCCGGTTTTTTTGTGCAACCTATAACTATAGAAAAAGATTTCAGAGAAGAATTTAAAACCGCATTCAGAGCCAAGAGTTATGTATCGGAACTAAATAGTGCTTATTTTGTATATAATATAAACAAACCTGAATGGCGTCAGTTTCAGGAAATGAGGTTTAATGTTTTAAGGCAAGCAGAAGACTATAATAAAATGGATACTACTTTTATGAAGTATTATACAAAGATGCCCGTAAATGAGAAATTCAAAAAAATAAGTATTCTCGCACATCAAATTACAGATACAGCACATACACCTGTAGATAAAGTACTGGCTATACGTAACTATTTTTTATCTAAAGATGAAAATGGCGAGCCACTTTATAAATACACCGATAACCCGGGTGAACCTGATATACCTAATGCATCTAAATTATCGTATTTCATGTTCGAGAATCATAAAGGGTATTGTGCCTATTATGCCGGTGCTACTCTTTTTATGTTAAGGGCAATAGGCATACCTTCTAGAATAGCAGTAGGTTTTTTAACCGAAGACAGAAGCGATAAAAACAAAGGATGGTATTGGTATTATGCCAAACAAGCTCATGCTTGGGTGCAAGTATATTTTCCGGGCTTCGGCTGGCTCGATTTCGATACCACAGTTGGCAATACTGATGCACACGAAAGCCCTAAACCCGACGGTACACCACCGATGCAGCCACCAAAAGCTTGGTTTGTTGCAGATGGCATTGTTGAAAACATAGATACCTTAAAGAAAAAGGTTACCATGTCTGTTAAACAAATTATTTTTCATGACAAGGATTATAAATTAGAATTATCTACTTCTATTAATTTAGACATGAAGGTAGCTGTAATATATAGAGATAGCCTTACAGTACCTTTAAGAACAGTAATGGTGGGTGATAGTGGCACAGTGGTATCTTATGCCGATGCACTAAAAAACATAGAACCGGGTACTAATGAAAAAGGTTCCGCAATAGTTAAAAAATTCCCCGACCCAACACCTGTAGATGAGCTATATCTGAAAAGAAAAGAAGTTATCAAACCAATAGAAAAGCAACAATCAAATGCAGTAACAAAACCTGTTGATTGGAATAAACTAATCTATTGGGTAGTTGGTAGTATTGTTTTAATAATATTGTTACTTTTATTGTTACCACAAATAATTCTGTATTATTTTATTACAAGATTTAAATATGCTAATGCAGCATTAAATAAGCCCTATTGGGCATATAGAGCAGCTAATTATTATCTGCATATACTCGGTTATACTCGTGGTAAGCTTACACCAATGCAATATGCAAGAGATATTATAGACCCACAATTGGATCTTTCTTATACATCTTTCATGAATATATATTTAAAGAAAAAGTATGCAAAACAAGCTTTAAATGCTAATGAACAACAATATGTAGATAGCTTTTTGCCACAAATGCTTACTAATTTGCGACTTAAAATTAAATTTAAAGATAGAGTATTTCATTTTATGAACCCTATAAGATGTTTAGGCTTTTTTTTAATACCGTTTTATGATGAAAAAGATGTTTAAATTTGTTGAAAATACAATTAGAATTCTAATTGTATTTAGTAAAATAGATAATAAATGACCGAGCAAGAACTAAAAAAAGAGAAGCAAAAGAAAAGAGCCATTATTATATTATGGAGTAGTTTTTCTTTTATAATATTATTATTTACAATACTTATTATACTTATAAACAATGGTTTAATGGGCGATATGCCTACTTTGGGCGAATTGGAAAACCCGAATAGCGCCTTGTCATCAGAATTATACGCAACTGACGGCACAACATTGCTTGGTAGGTATTATGTACAGGACCGCTCTAATTGCAAGTTTGCAGATATTTCGCCTAATATAATTAATGCCCTTATAGCCACCGAAGATGCCAGATTTTATGACCATGCCGGCATAGACCCTATTGCTACAATAGCCATACCATTTTATGCAGTTTTTAATAAAAAGAGAGGTTCTTCAACTATTACACAACAATTGGCAAAAAATTTATTTGAAAGAACAAGTAAAAGTAAATTTTTACTCCCGTTGGTAAAGCTAAAAGAATGGGTACTTGCAATTAAATTAGAACGAAATTTAACTAAAAATGAAATACTTACACTCTATTTAAATACAGTACCTTTTAGCGATAATGTATATGGTATTACAAACGCATCCTTAACTTTTTACAAAAAAACACCCGATAAAGTTACAATAGAAGAAGCTGCCACATTGGTAGGTATGCTAAAAGCAAATACACAATTTAATCCTCGTACACATCCTAAAAGAGCCACAGAAAGAAGAAATACGGTATTAGAACAAATGTATAAGTATAAATCTATTAACAGTACTCAATTAGCAGACTTAAAAGCTAAAAAAATATTGTTAGATTATCACAAAATAGACTATCATACCGGTTTAGCACCCTATTTTAGGTATGTGGTGGAGCAACAATTAAAGCAGGTTCTTAAAGAATTAAGGAAACCGGACGGTAGAGAATATGATATTTACAAAGATGGATTAAGAATAACAACTACACTCGATGTGAAGTTGCAAAGATATGCCGAAGAGGCTTTACAGGAACATCTTACTGATTGGCAAAAAGTATTTATGAGCCAAAATGGATATAGAGACGGCACTATTTGGAATAAAGGTAAAGAGATACAGACTATTTTAAATAATGCTGTAAAAAGTTCCGAACATTATCAGGCATTTAAGGGGGATAATATGACCGATGAGCAGGCTTTTAAGAAAATGAAAGAACCTGTTAAAATGAAACTATTCGCATGGAATGCAAGTCATTCCAAAGATACAGTTATGAGTCCGCTTGATTCTATTAAATATATGAAAACCACATTGCAAGCCGGTTTTATGGTTATGGACCATTCAACCGGTGAGGTAAAAGCATGGGTTGGCGGCATAGACCATAATTATTTTCAATACGACCACGTAAATATTAACGCAAAACGCCAAGTAGGTTCTACAATTAAACCCTTACTTTATTGCCTGGCTATAGACAATGGTTTTTCGCCATGCGATATGGTATCAACCGCCCCTGTTGAGTTTGAACATAAATATGGTATGGACCACCCTTACGATGCCGGTGGGTCTGAGTTTGGAAATGTAACAATGAAATTTGCTATAGCTAACTCTATAAACAATGCTGCATTATATGTATTAGAAAAAATAGGTATTGAAGCTTTTGTAGATTTTGCACAGAAATGTGGTATTAAAAGCCGTATGGACCCCTTCCCATCCGTAGCACTTGGGGTATCTGATATTTCGTTGTATGAAATGATGACAGCCTATACCATGTTTCCAAATGGGGGTATGAATTCACAACCGTTTTTAATAAGTAAAATTGAAGATAAAAACGGTATGCTTATAAAAAATTTTTCTTATGTACAGAAAGAAATAATAGATCCGATAACCGCATTTAAAATGGTAAATATGATGCGTGGGGTTGTTAACAATGGTACAGGGGCGAGAATAAGAGGTAAATATGGCATTAAAAGTGACGTGGCAGGCAAAACAGGTACTACCAATAACCAGGCAGATGCTTGGTTTATTGGTTATACACCCCAATTATTAGCTGGAGCTTGGGTTGGTTGCGATGATAGAGAATTCCGGTTTAGAAGAGAAGATTTAGGACAAGGTGCCGCATCTGCATTACCTATTTGGGCATTATTTATGCGTAAAGTATATGCAGACAAAACACTTAATTACAGCCCTACAAAATCTTTTACACCACCGGAAGGCTTTGTTGATTGCGATGCAGATAACCCAAATATATTATTGGAAGATACGAATAAAAATCCTGACGGCTATTTAGAAAAACCAGCACCCGGCACAATGGATTATGGACAATAATACTTAACTGCAAAATTCAGGAATATTATAGTAAAAAATTAAGTATTAACTAGTACCGCTATTATAAATGGTCTTTATAGGTAGAAAGTAATAACATTTTTATGTTTATAAATTAAGGATTATAACTTTGTTTTATAAAACCAAACTATTTGCAATATCCTTATGTCTTTATAAATATAAAAAACCGGATATGGGTATCAATAAAAAATATTTACTTACATTTTTACTACTTTGTTTTGGTTTGATACCTAAATACAGTTTTTCGCAGTCATGGAATAAAATTGGTATTGCACACCCAACTACTGATTGGGCAAGTACACCGGCACTAACTATAGACAAAAATAATACAGTTTATGTAGCTTATCTTAATTACAGTGGTAAGGCAAGTGTAATGAGATATGATGGAATTGCATGGTTGGGTGTTGGGACTGATAATATTTCAGCAGGAGAAATATCTACCTGTGGAGAGCCAATAGCATTAGCAACGGATACAAACGGAAGACCCTATATTGCTTATCAAGATACTAACTACAAAGCAACAGTAATGAAGTATGACGGAAGTAATTGGGTTGTAGTTGGCAACCATGGTTTCTCTACAGGGCAACCTGTAGGTATAAATATGGCAATTGATAAAAATAATATCCCTTATGTAGTTTATGAGAGTCTTGACTCCACTTTACCCGGTGCAATCGTAATGAAATATGATGGTACTAATTGGGTAAGATTAGGTGCGGGATTATCTACCGGTTATGCTAATTTCACATCAATAGCTATTGCACCTGACGGTACTCCTTACATTGCTTTTGGGGATTTTAATAATGGTAATAAAGCTACCGTTTATAAATACACCGGCACTATATGGACAATTGTAGGTGTAGCAGATTTTTCTACCGGTGCAGCTTTATATACATCTATAGCAATAGACAAAAACGGCACACCCTATGTAGCCTATCAAGACCAAGGAATACTTAGTATGCCTGCAACTGTAATGAAATTCAATGGAAGCTCTTGGGAAACGGTGGGCAGCCCAGGTTTTTCTGCAGGCAGTGCGAGTGTTACAACATTAGCATTAGATACGATAGGCAATCCTTATGTATCCTATTCAGACGGTGCAACTGCTAATAATCAAGCAACTGTAATGAAATACACTGGAAGCACTTGGACAACAGTTGGCACTGCAGGTTTTTCTGTTGCGGCAGTTGGCTTTACACCCATTGTAATAGACCATAATGGAATACCTTATGTTGCATGTACAGATACTACAACCGGTAATGCCCGTATTGCAGTAATGAAATTCAATAATCTTGCCGAGATAAATTATATTGGCAGTAAGCCAGCTAATGTTATGAATCTATTTCCATACCCCAATAAAGGTTCATTTACAATAAATATTTTAAGTAATGTAAACGAAGAAGCTATTGTTACTATTACAAATAGTGCAGGAATACAATTTAAACAAATGACTATATCAACCAATACTCAAACACAACTGCAACTACAATTGCCACACGGAATCTATTTTATAAATGCAACTTTAAAAGATGAAAAATTGATTTCTAAAATATTAATAGAATAAGTCTTTCAAAAGAATAGTTCGATTTCAACAACTTAAGCAAAAGGATACAATATTTCTATTGTACCACAATTTTGTGAACACCTTTTATATTTTCACCATCATTCCAAACAGCAAAATAAATACCTTTAGGTAATTCGTGGATATCAATTGAGGTAAGTGTTTGGTTTACATTTTGTTGTGCAACTTGTTTACCTGTGATGTCATTAAGATTAATTGTGCCTTTTGCCTCTGATAATGTTATAAAAATAAGATTACTTGCCGGATTTGGATAAACGGAAAGCGTGGATAGCTTTTGTAAACTAACAGGCACAATTGCATTTATACCTGAACCATATTCATAAGCCCCTATATCTATTATACCCCCGAAAATACGTTTATTGCCTGCAAAATCAGGCTCCCAACCAATTATACCCGTATTATCCCCTTTATTGATACATGCAGAAGTAGAAAGCAACCTAAAATCTGCTGTCATAGCACTTTCCGTTGGGTCGGCCATAAGAGTTGGTGCAACAAGACCAGGTGAACTACTAATTATGTTTGTCAAAGTGTCAGCTGCAACATAAGGTACTGTAATAGTAAAATTATCATTATGAAAATCTGATGTAAAAGAATGTTGTGTCCAATTATGATGATAAACGATTGTATCCAGCTCCCCAAAATGAATATTCATAGAATCCGGAGTGCCAATATACAGCATATTGCTAACATTATTTAAAAGTATATTATTACTAACTTTAATGTTATAGCCTGCAATTGTAGATAAGTAGATACCACCCTCATTACTAACATTATTAACTATTGTATTATTATGAATATCAACATTAGCAATTACTGCATAAATACCGCCACCATTATAATTTGTTGAATTGTTTGCAATAATATTATTGCGTATAGTAACAGAACTTGTACTTGGTAAAGTAGAGCCTTCATCATCAACCCTTACACCACCACCGCCCTGCACATGACCGCAAGAACCAAGAGCCGTATTAATATAAGCTTGATTATTGCAAATATAATTGCCATTAATATCTGCTACTGTTTGCCATATTGATACTGCACCATCGCTTAGGGTAATATTATCATGCACTTTATTGCAACTAATAACGGCTTTGCAATTATACATTTCAAGTGCTCCACCATTTGTTGTATCAGTTTGTCTATTTTGATATATTTCATTACTATCCACAAGCAGTGTTGCATAACCACAATGAATTGCACTTATGTTAGGAATATTATCATATACTAAGTTGTTTCTGAAATGTATTACACCACATGCTGAAACATCGGATGCCAAACAAATAATTATTTGCCCGTAATTATTATAAAAACTACAATGATTAATATCTGTTTGCATTGCACTATCTACCATTACAGATATTGCACCAGATTTATTATGGTAAAAATTACAGTTACTTATAATCATTGGTCTATAGGTTGTAAATAGTTGGTCTTTAGTATCATATACATTACAATACTTAAAAGTTGAATTATCAGTTCCTAAATAAGGAGACCAAGAAGCAAACTGAAATCCCTTCCAACCACCAATCCCGGTAGTAGTGTCTGCCCAACCTGTAGTATCTTGTTTATGAAAACGGATAGGCTGAGCCAAAGTACCTGTTGCCGATAAGATACCATAAACTGTAAAATAGTAGGCTCCCTGAAAAATCACATCTACACCCGGGTCTATAATAAGTGAACTATCATAAGAAATATTAATATCATTGTAAATTAAATAAGGGGAACCTGTATGTGTCCAATGACCGGATACAGTTGCAGTATATATAGAAGTAGATGAATATGCGTTAATGAAATACAAAAGAAAAATTGCAAGTCCTATAATTTTTTTCATAAGCTAAATGTATAGAAATATAGACGTAAATAAAAGATAAAATGTTTGTAAAATTAAAAAAAAAATCAATTCTGTATTTATACTTTATAGATATTGAAATCTACGTTGTAAAATTCAAGAACCGTTAGAAACTTTACATTTTAGTAAGCTTGAATTATGGATATTATATGTGAATTGTTACTTATCTTTGTTATAAATAATTCATCTATTAAATAAAACAGAAAAATGAGTACACATATAGATAATGTACCAAAGTGGGTAAGAATAGCGGTAGGCATTGTGGCAGCAATAAATGTTATCTTTGGTATAATGTGTTACATTGATATGCATATTCTCTATCATGCAGCAATTGGTGTTGATTTGACAAATTCGTTTATTAAAAATGCTAATTCTGAGTTTGCATCAAGAAATTTGGCAATTGGTATAGCATTAGGATTTGTAACAATAATTAAAGGAGCTCCTGAAGCACTTGTAATATTAACTATTGTTAGAGCATTAATAGAAATTCAAACCATCATCCTTTCTATAATTCAAGGAAATATAGACGCAATGCTACTTATATCTGGAGCATTTTTAGTCTTAGAAATTTTTATAGTAAAAACATTAATAGGAGTCATCAAAAAAGAAGAGGCTGGAGGATAAATAAAAAAAAGTAGTCTTACAAAAAATAAGACTACTTTTTAATTAATATGAGAAACAAACTTCCATTTTATTTAATGAATTTTGCTTCTTAATAGAATATATTAAACTATTTCAACTTCAGCACCGGCTTCTTTAAGTTTAGCAGCTAATGATTCAGCTTCAGCTTTACCAACACCTTCTTTAACTGGTTTTGGTGCGCCGTCAACTAATTCTTTAGCTTCTTTTAAGCCAAGACCTGTAAGGTCTTTAACTGTTTTAACTACGTTTAATTTAGAAGGACCTGCGTTCTTCAAAATTACATCGAAAGAAGTTTTTTCTGCTGCTGCTGCTGGAGCTGCTGCTGCTGCTGCCGGAGCTGCTGCTACTGCTGCTGCTGCTGGTTCTATACCATATTCTGATTTCAATATTTGTGCTAATTCGTTAACTTCTTTAACTGTAAGATTAACTAACTGCTCTGCAAATGCTTTTAAGTCTGCCATTGTTATAAATTTTTATTTGTTTTTTAATTTTGTTTCTTTTTTAATTTTATTGTTGGTCTTGGAAGCCTTTTTGATTTATACATGAGTAATTATAATTCATGTATAGTTTTTCTTTATTCAGCAACTTGTTCTCTATCTTCAAGTGCTTTAATAAGACCTGCCAATTTGTTACCTGCATTTAATGCACTAATAACATTTTTAGCAGGCGATTGCAATAAGCCAATGATTTCGCCTATTAATTCAGGTTTACCTTTCAGTGTTTTCAAACCCTCTAATTGGTCATCGCCTACATACACGGAACCATCTATAAATGCCGCTTTTAAAATTGGCTTTTTATTTTTTGGATTCGTACGGAATTCGCTGATTATTAATGCCGGTTCTTTAGCATTTTCGCTAAAAAGCAAAGCAGTAACACCATGCAATGAATTGAATGTATCTTTAAATCTTTCCTCATCAATATCGCTCAATGCTTTTCTGATAAGTGTATTTTTAGCAACTTTCATTTCTACTTTTTTATCAAAGCAGATAGAACGTAGTTTAGTTGCTTGTGCTACCGTAAGAGCTTCGGTATCAGTTATATAAAAATTAGAATACTGAGTAAATTTTTCTTTCAGTACTTTTATTGCTTCTACTTTTTGTTCTGTTGTCATTGTTTTAATGATTTTTTCCCGCTAATAATTTCTATTTATAAAAATGAATTATTGTTAGAGAACTAATAAAATATTTTTCAGTTTTTAAAAGTGTTATTTACTAATTTTTTATTAAAAATTAAACGACACTTTTAGTATCAATAGATAATCCGGGACTCATACTGGATGCAATGCTTACACCTTTAACATAAGTACCTTTTGCTGTAGCGGGTTTCAAACGAACTAAAGTATTAATAAGTTCTTGTGCGTTTTCAGAAATTTTAATTGGGTCGAATGATACTCTTCCGATAGACGCATGTATTATACCTGCTTTATCTATTTTAAAAGCAATTTTACCACCTTTTACTTCTTTTACTGCATTTGTAATATCGTTGGTTACAGTACCTGTTTTAGGATTCGGCATTAAGTTACGCGGTCCTAATATTTTACCTAATTTACCAATTTTAGGCATTACAGAGGGTGTTGCTATAATAACGTCAACATTTGTCCAGCCGCTTTCTATTTTTTGCACATATTCATCTAAGCCAACAAAATCGGCACCGGCAGCTTTTGCTTCGGCTTCTTTGTCTGACGTACATAATACTAAAACTACTTTTGTTTTACCGGTACCATGTGGTAAAGTAACTGTGCCACGAATTGCTTGGTCTGCCTTTTTAGGGTCAACACCTAAACGAACGTGTAAATCAACAGAACTGTCGAATTTTGTACAGTTTATATTTTTAACCATACTAGCTGCTTCGGGCAGTGTATAGATTTTATTTTTATCTAATTTAGCTTCTACAGCTTTTCTTTTTTTAGTTATTGCCATTGCAACAAAAAATTTAAATAAGGTGAATCAATGGATGAATTATTTCCAGGGTGCAGTGCCTTCTACGGTGAAACCCATGCTACGTGCTGTACCGGCAACCATTTTCATGGCACTTTCCAGAGTAAAGCAATTTAAATCGGGCATTTTATCTTTGGCAATATCTTCAACCTGTTGCCAAGTTACCTTACCAACTTTTTGCCTGTTGGGTTCTTTAGAACCTTTAGGTTGTTTTGCAACTTCCATTAACTGTACGGCAGCCGGTGGTGTTTTAATTACGAACTCAAAAGACTTATCGGTAAATACGGTTAATGTAACCGGTAATATTTTACCTATTTTGTCTTGTGTGCGTGCATTAAATTGTTTACAAAACTCCATGATATTGACACCCTTAGAACCGAGTGCCGGACCAATTGGCGGTGCAGGGTTTGCCTGTCCTCCTTTTACTTGCAGCTTTACGTAGCC
>CAIWXG010000321.1 GCA_903916555.1 uncultured Bacteroidota bacterium | reverse complement strand
GGTAGTTGATGTTAATGCATTAGTGGTTACTGCTTTAAATATTTCGGATGATGCGTTTAAAAATGGCATTATCAGAGTATTTGATAATAATAGTACTGCCGGTCAAATGGAGAAAAAAGCTGCCTTAAATGGTATCACTGGGAATGCTACAACTCAGGTGAATCCAAACGCTAAAATACAGGTTGATGCAGGTGCAAAAATCCATGTTAATAGTAGTGGTAATATGCTTATGGCGGCACCTACCGTAGATAATTCAGGTGCATTATCTGCTGATAAACAAGGTCAAATTTTATTAGTTGCCAGTAAAGATACTGTTTATTTAAAACCCACGTCTAGCGCTGATCCGTTTGCTGGGTTATTAGTTGAGGTGGGTTCTGGTGGGCAAGTTAGTAATAATGTCGGTGCTGAGATGTCAGTACATGAGGGTAATATTACGTTGGCTGGTTTTGCCGTCAATCAATCTGGTCGAATTACGGCTACTACCTCGGTTGATGTGAATGGTTCTGTGCGTTTATTAGCTAGGGAAAACGCAGTCGGTACTACTTTTTTACAAGCAAATCAAACGATTCGAAAAAATGCGTTAAATGATGGCCTAGGTACTAATGCCGAGGTCACGTTGGGTAAAGACAGTACAGTATCTGTATTAGCTGATGCCAATGGTGGTAGCGCTATTGATGACCAAGCTCAAAAGCAATCTTTTGTGGAGGTGAGTTCAAATAATATCACTATGGACACGGGTGCTGCAATTGTTGCGCCTGCTGGGAAAGTGGTTATGAATGCGAGTGATAATATTCTGCAACCCTTAAATGGTGTCAGTGGGCAAGTGGTATTGGAATCTGGTTCCAAGATTGACGTATCGGGGATTAAAAATGTTATTGTCCCTATGGAAAGAAAT
Source organism: uncultured Bacteroidota bacterium (assembly GCA_903916555.1). Taxonomy (GTDB): domain Bacteria; phylum Bacteroidota; class Bacteroidia; order Chitinophagales; family Chitinophagaceae; genus CAIYTT01. The sequence continues at coordinate 2,193 of CAIWXG010000321.1, read as the reverse complement.
GTCCAAGACGTATCAGTACAAACTTTTAATTTACGTGATGCTCCCTATCAAAAGGGTGGTGTATTGCAAGGTCAAACGGTTAAAGTAGATATAAGAAATCTACCTACTATCGTTGACGCAAGTAGTGCAGCTGCGGGGATAAAACGAAGTATTACTGAAAGATTAGATGTGGGGGGCACTATCAATCTGATCGCCAGTGGTTCAGTGCTTTCGAATAGTGGTGCTGTGACAGATATATCAGGTGGCAGTCTTAATTATCACAGTGGTTATATCAATACTACACAATTAGTTACCGCAAGTAATGGTCAAGTAGTTGATATTAGCAATGCTAATCCAACCATTCAATATTCATCAATTGTAGGTTCATTAACTGAGACTCATACTAAATGGGGTGTGACTGATACATACAATACTAATGTGGGACGTTTTGAAGCAGGTTATTCTGAAGGTAAGGTGGGGGGGATTTTAAGTATTCAAGCCCCCGTGACGCATTGGGATGGTCAACTACTTGCTGCAGCGGTCACTGGAGAATATCAGCGAAATAATCCAGCTGCTGGAGGTACATTATTAATTAACCTGCAAGATGATGATGGCGGTGCAAGAGCAGGTACATTTCTTTCAAATCAAGATATTATTTTTACAAATTCAAGTAATAATAATCAGGCGAATGCCTTAGTATTATCGCAAAATTTAATTAATAATTCAGGTATTAGCGGGCTAACTATTAAAACCAGTGGTAAAGCCATAATTGAAAAAAATGTAAATCTTGCCATGCCGGTGTTAAGTCAATTTAATTTAGATGCCTCAAATATAACAGTAGATGGAGGACTTCATACTGCAGGTGGGCAAATAACATTAAAAAGTAATAATAATGGTGCTATAGATTCGGGCATGATTAACCTTGATAGCACTTCAAAGTTAGATGTTTCTGGACGTTGGGTTAATGATTTTGCCAATAATTCGATTACAACGAATATTGAACCTCTGGTGATTAATGCAGGGAAAATAAAGTTGACCTCTGATAGGGATTTAAATTTTCTGACTGGCGCTAGTTTGACTGCAGATGGTGGGGCTTCATATGGACTTAACGGCAATCAAGTCCCAACGTCTGGTTCAGCGGGTAGTATTAACCTAAGTGCGGGTTCTGCATCTCTGTATGGTGCTATGCATTTAGACGGACAGTTAAGTGCCTTCGGCATGGCAAAAGGTGGAGCATTAACGCTTAATGCAACCAAAATCAATATTGGAAATTCAGTAGCAGAGCAAAATGCATTAAATTTGCTGGTGACTAACGGTAATCTAGACTTAATAGCAAATTCGGGTTTTAGTGTTCTTAACGTTATTGCAAGTACGCAAGATATAACAGTCAAACCTGGTACTATTTGGAATTATACCGTTCAAAACTTACAACTTAACTCCTTATATAAATTTTCCTCAAGTTCTGATTCTCTTGCAAGCGTCAGTCAAGTGGTTTCGCTTCCTGAAAGCTTAAAAAGTCCGCTTAGTCTAACATTAAATGGCTCAACAGGCGTTTCTATAGGGGAAGGTAGTCAAATCGTGCTCGATAAGGGTTCAACAGTTAATATTAATTCTACTATTGCGGGTAACGGAATTTACATTGATGGATTGATAAGCGCATTAGCAGGTACTATTAATGTAAACTTTAATGTGGGTGTGTTTGGTAATCCAGAAAATGATGCTCAGGCAATATGGTTAGGTTCAAAAGGTGAATTAACTGTACAGGGTACATCAATGCTTAATTTGCCAAATTCGTTAAATAGAACAACGGGTAATGTTTTGGATGGTGGCAGTGTCAATATTCAAGCAGATAGAGGCTATGTTATATTAGAACGGGGTTCAAAGATTAATGTGTCTGGAGCCACTGCGAATATAGATTTACTGGCAGCCGGTTCAGCAAATAATTATATCAGTACTAATGTCGGTAGTAATGCCGGTACAATTAAAATTAAGTCCGCTGAGGGCGCTGTATTAGATGGGGATTTACTGGCGAAAGCGGGGGCAAGCTCAAATCAAGGGGGGACATTAAATCTCTCTTTAGATAGAAATAATCGTAGTGAAGCATCAGGATCAAATTTTCCATTTAATGCTTTAACAATAGATATACAAACTCCATTAGCTGAGGTGTTACCAACGGGTTTACATTTTGGTGCAGATCTTTCTAATGGCACTGGT
>CAIWXG010000320.1 GCA_903916555.1 uncultured Bacteroidota bacterium | reverse complement strand
TTTAATTATAATATAATATTTAATATGTATAAAAAATGTAGCTGGCTGTATAGGCAGCAATAATATGTAAAATATCCTATTGAAATGAAATAAATAGTGTAAATAAGCTTTACAACTAAAAATAATTATATGTTACAAAAGATAAATTGAAATGAATTTTGGTAAAAATTGAAAGATAATAACATCTAAGCATTGTTTATATATTTTTCAATAGGCAATGAAAAACTAAAAACAGTCCCTTTCCCAAATTCACTCTTTACCCAAATTTTCCCTTTTTGTGCTTCTATAAAATCTTTTGAAATTGCCAAACCTAAACCATTGCCATTTGATTTAATGCCAGGAATTTGGAAATACCTTTCGAATACTCGTGTTAAATACTCATTTGCTATTCCTGGTCCAAAGTCTTCAACAGAAAAAACAATTTGATTATTTTCTTTTTTTAATTTGATAATGATTTTTGTTTCATTATTAGAGTACTTTATGGCATTTGTGAGAAGATTATTTAATACCCAAGTACATTTTTCTACATCTGCATTAAATGTTGGCAGATTTTTATCTAATTCTTTTACAATAGATATGTTTTTATCTTTTGCACTTGTTGCAACAGTCTCAATTGCATTATAAACAATCTTATATGCATTAACTTCTTGAATATTCAATTGGATTCGCCCTGATTCAATTTGAGAAAGGTTTAATAACTCACTTATTATTTTTAGAACCCGTTTATTGTCTTGTTTCAAATTTGAAATTAGTTCCTTTTGTTCATCAGAAAGATTGCCTATTCGTTCATCTTCAAGCAATTTAAGACTAAAATCGGATGCAGCTAATGGTGTTTTTAATTCATGAGAAATTGTTGCAATAAAATTTGTTTTAGCAACATCTAATTCTTTGTAAGATGTAATATTTCTTAACACAATAACTTTACTATTGCTTTCACCTTGTGCAACCTCTATAACTTCTTTAGTAAAATAGTTTTCCTTATTTTCTATAATAATATTAAAGGGTACTGTTGATTCTTTGTTTACTAAAAAATTAAACAAGTCATTTTTCTTCGCTAATTCTTCAACTGATATTCCTATTGTTTCGGCTTGTTTTAGCCCTAATAGTTGTAATGCCTGAAAATTTGCAAAAAGAATAATATTATTTTTATCTATACCTATACTTGCTTCTTTTAAACTATTAATTACTGCTTCTGCTCTGTTTTTTTCAAACATAAGTTTATTCAAATTACTATTCTCAAAATACTCAAGCCTTTCAGCCATTACATTAAATGCATCTGCTAATTTCCCAAACTCATCTTTGTTCTCTATATGTATGCGATGCTTATAATTTTTATTGCTTATTTCTTGTATCGCATCAGATAAGTGCTTAATTGGGTTAGTTACAATTGTTGGGAAATTGAGTGAAAAAGTAAAAGATATCATCAATACTATTACCGACAAGCAAACGATTACAGAAAGAGCCCTTTCTGCAGTAGCTTCTGATTTTAAATTTTTATTATAGATAGCATACATGTTTAAATACAATATTTTTTGTATTTCTGACTTAATGCTTCTGAAATTTTTTTGGGTTGTATCACCAACTTTAAGTTGATTAAAAAATATTCTTAAATTCAGAGTAGCCTTATCTTCACCGGGTTCTGTAATGTTTTTTTCTTGTTTCTTTAAGGCATTTTCAAATAGATTAATTGATTTATTGTAATCTACATCAAGACAGTCTAATTGTTGTTGCATAAGATGACAATATTCTAAACTCTCGTAATTAGCTTGTAATACAGCTTTTGCTTCTTCTTTCATAACTATTGTAAAATAGATACCTGTACCACCTGTAAATAGCAGTAAGATGAACAAGAATAATGTACCGAACCAAATTTTTTTCCTTACTGTTAATGCCATTAGGATAAGATTATAATATCTATATTATTTTTTGAAAGTGTTTTGAGTAATTGATTGAAAATTCCTGTTCTTAAAATAATCTGAAAAATATTTAAGTGCGGTTTTCCTATGCAAATCGTTGTTATCTTTTTTTCTTCAGTAGTTTCAAAAATAGCTGCAGCAACATTATTATTTTTTTTGCGAATAATCTCTGCACCCAATTCAGTTGCGTTTTTAAAATTATTAATTAAATGCCTTTGTATAGCTAATGGTATTTTATCACTGTCTTCTTTACCGGTTTGTACATATAATACATACCATTGGCTGTTATAATAAGAGGCTAATCTTGCAGTTTTTCTTATTATCCGCTGTGCAATCTCATGATTTGAAGAAATACATGCTAAAAAACGTTCGTGTTTAAAAGCCGTTTGTCTTCCAGTAATTTGGTAATCAACTTTGCGTTCCACCTGTCCGGCAACCTCTTTTAGTGCCAGCTCACGCAACTGTAGTATTTGGTCAGGTTGAAAAAAATTCTGTAATGCCTGCTGTACTTTTGCAGGGTCATAAATCTTCCCTTCTTTCAATCTCGTAATAAGCTCATCAGCAGTAAGGTCTATATTTACTACTTCATCAGCCAATTGCAAAATTTTATCTGGCACACGCTCTTTTACTTCTATACCGGTAATTTTTTTTACCTCTTCATTAATGCTTTCAATATGCTGTATGTTTACTGCGGTAATAACATCTATACCTGCATCAAGAATATCTAATACATCCTGCCAACGTTTATTATTTTTACTACCCGGAATATTAGAATGTGCTAATTCATCTATAATTACTGTATTGGGATGCAATAATAGAATGGCATTCAAATCTAATTCTTCCAGCCTTTTACCTTTATAAAACACTTCGCGACGAGGTAATACCGGTAAGCCTTCTACAAGTTCAACAGTTTCTTTTCTGCCATGTGTTTCTACATAGCCAACTTTCAAGTTTACACCATTACGCAATAATGTGTGAGCCTCTTGCAGCATTCGGTATGTTTTACCAACACCGGCACTCATACCAATATATATTTTAAGCCGCCCCCTAGAGTTTATTTGGTTGAGGTCTAAAAACCGTTGCACTCTTTTTTCTTTATCATCTTCCATTTCATTCAAATTCTCTGGTTAAATGAATAATACCCGTTTTTTGCATTATTACCGGTACCTGTTCTACAACTACATTATTATAATCTAATCCGAAAGCTTCAGGGTCGGGCAAACTAATTTTATCAAGAACAAAAAACATTTTCATCATCAGGTTTTTCCAAAATGGTAGTTGATTGTCGAACGACATGAAACTTTTCATTACTACAAATCTGAAATCGCTAAATGCTGCTTGTTCATCAATGTCGCAATAAGTATTATTAAGTTCTATTTCTTTATTTGCTGCCATTTCGCATACAATCTTTTTGAAAAATAAATTGACCCTTGGCACAACTCTAAAACCCAACTTGAATTTTACATATATAAGGTCTTTCGGTGCAATTATTTGAGTTGAATAGCTCATGGTATAGGGTGCGTCGTCAACTTCAACATGCAACAACCAATAAATATCTGCCCTTTTGGGTTGATGATAAAAAATGGATTCTATGATTTTCTGTTCTATTGCACCGGGTTTTTCTGCTAATGTTAAATATACTAAATGATTAGCATATTTTGGAATTGTTTCATCATTACTTAATTGTTTTATGGCAGGTAAATACTTATCAAGCCTGACAAATTTTTTATACTTGCTTTTTAATTTTCGCCCAGCCTGCCATACATACATTACTGTTATCAACAATACCCCAATTGATAAAGTTAGCCAGCCACCATGTTCAAATTTTTTCATGTTAGCTACCAAAAAAGTTAGCTCTATCCATAAATACAATATCAATACAGAATAAATGAGTATTTTAGGATATTTTTTTATATGTAAATAATAACTTAACAAAACAGTTGTCATCAACATAGTAAGTGTTACAGACAAACCGAATGCAGCTTCCATATTGCTTGATTCTCTGAAGTACAATACCATTCCTATGCACCCAGCCATCATCATCCAATTGATAGCAGGTAAATATACCTGTCCCCTTGTTTCCGATGGAAAGTTTGCTCTCATTTTAGGCCATACATTCAGTCTCATTGCTTCATTAAATAAAGTATAAGTGCCGCTAATTAAAGCCTGACTGGCAATTATGGTTGCTAAAGTTGATATAACAACACTTGGTATCAAAAACCATCTTGGTACTAAATCATAAAAAGGATCAACAGTGCTTAAAGTTTGCCCTATATGGTTTTTAAGTAATGCAGCCTCACCAAAATAACATAATAAAAGTGCAAGCTTAATACATATCCAAGCCATTTGAATATTTTTCCGACCTACATGTCCCATGTCTGCATACAATGCCTCGGCACCGGTAGCACAAAGAAAAACACCACCTAATACCCATAACCCACCCGGATAATTTAAAACGAGATTAAATGCACACATAGGGTTGATAGCTCTCAAAACAGAAAAATCTTTTATTAAATAATTGAAACCCAAAATGGAAATCATACCGAACCAAATTACCATTGCCGGTCCGAAAAGTTTACCTATAATACCGGTACCTGTACGTTGAAACAAGAAAAGTATAACAAGAATACTGATAGTGATGGGTATGATAGGTATGTTTGGCTGAACACTTTTCAATCCTTCTATTGCCGATGTAACAGAAATAGGCGGTGTTATCAAACTGTCGGCAATCATAAAACTGCCACCAATAATAGCCGGCCAAAGTAGCCATTTGGCATTTCGCCTTATTAAAGCATACAACGAGAATATTCCGCCTTCACCATTATTATCGGCACGCATGGTTATAAATACATACTTTAAGGTTGTCTGAAAAGTTAAAGTCCAGAAAATAGCTGAAACACTGCCTAATATCAGTTCTTCACTTATAATTCTGTCGCCTAAAATTGCCTTATAGGTATATAAAGGAGAGGTTCCCAAATCGCCGAAAACAATACCCATTGCAATTAAAATACCTGCAAACGACACTTTTTTAATATCAAGACTTTTCATCTTATTGTAATTAGTTTTATGCATTTAAAATATAACAACATATCCAATTTAAAAATCCTGATGTTATTTAGAACTTGAAAAAAAATCTTTTAAACCAGATTTTTCTATAAAGACTTTATCAGGGTATTTTATCATTTCAAATAAGCGTTTTTTTATTGGCTCCCATTTATAAGGTTGATTTACTAATTGTATCGGTTCGTCTTTATTTATATCCTCATGAAACGCCAATGCTTTTATTGTAATTGCAGGGTTTCTTGATTTATATTTTATTTCATATGCATTTACCATATCTCTTAATGAAAGATGATCAGACAAAAATGCTATATCAACAAAATCTTTTAATCTTGTGCCATTACCTGCAATAGCATTCAATTTCATAGCTGCAATATCTCTAATACCACATAACCTTATACCTTCTATAACGCTAAGATTGTCAACTAAAGGATAAATATGCGAAATCAAATCAACTTTAATATTATTAATAGTCCCTTTTATAGTATTCTTTGATATGTATTGTAACAACAATCCTTTTTCAGTTTCCAAGTATTCCGATATTTCATTTTCATCAAAAGGAATCTGTGAAAACAAATAAATATCAACACTGATCCTGTGTCCAATTTGCAAAGAAAGTGCAGTACCACCAACCAAAAAAAAATGGTTCAAAGTACTGTTACTTATTAAATCTTTTAGGAGTTCCAGTGTGTTTGTACTAACTGTTTCTTTATATAACATTTCAGTTCTGTTAGCGGTATTTCAAATAGTACACTTACAAAAGTCATATCTTTGTCATTCAAATAGGGCAAATTTTTTATTGTTTCCTTAATTTCGTCTTCACCAAACATATTAATTGCTGCATACCAATCATTTGGGTAGCCGCGTTCTACGACCCTTTGTATCACAATAGATTTCATTTTTTGAAAATCAAACTGTTCTAGGTCATATTCCCACAATAATGCGGGATTGATTTTTGCATCCGGATACAATTTATAATTATCAAAATACATAGATTCTCATTATAGTAGCATAAACAAAGATACAATTTATAACATATCTAAAAAACAATTTATCAATACTTTTCAATCAATTTGTTCTGTCCTAATTGTTATCTACAACATTTCTAAAACGCAAATAGCCCATTGAAATTTGTATAAGTAGGGTAGAAATTGCAATTTAATAATCTTTATATTTAAATTATCAATTGTTATTAATACTTTATAATTTATTTCTTAGAAACTCAAATATAACATAACTAATAATCGCCATAATTACAGAAATAAAAAAATTCTCAATTGTGAAAATATCATTAATTGCCCATAAAATGCCATTTTTCTTCCCTAAGCCTGTATTATTAAATTCGCCCATTAAGAGATTTGAATAAAAAAGAAAAACTACAAAACTTATTTCAATTATTGCCCTATATATCTTTTTTGACTTGTTTGGTTGCGATGACATAACGCAAATATAACAAAAAAAAGATGAGGTAAATACCAATATGAATTAAGTATATGCTTAATACGTAAATCCTGTCCAAGCAATCAAATATAAAATACTATTTATTTCCTTTTGAATTGTTTTAGCAAGAAAGTGGTGAGTCAAAATTTGACTACACCACTTTCAATAAAATACTTTATATTTTCTCATATTTTACTATAACCTGAAAAGTGCTGCGAATACTACACGATTTTCTGATTTTTGAAGATCAGGTACCCATATGTTTGGGTTACTAGTGGTATTTGGGAGCGGAGTAGTTGTATATCCGGTAGGTGAGGTAACGCCTCCGGGACCTGCAAAGTAAGCGTGATCTGCTTCACGATGTACCCATTCAACTTTGAATTCTACACTTTGATTGGGTGTCCAGCTAAAACCCATTGAACAATCCCATGCCGTAAATTGATCACCTGCGTTTTCAGTAAAAGGGTGAGTGCCTGCGGTTTGTGTGGGGTTATAAGGATTTGGGAAAGGGCTTGCATCACCTGTAGGTGCGAGAACCAAGTAGCGACCGGGATTTTTCATCCAACCTCCTCCGCAATATAACCCCATCTTGTTATGATAAAACCATATTTTGTTATAAACCATCCAGCTAATAAAATACTGGGCTGGATTATTTATCGGGTCGCTGTTATTAAAGCCATTCACGCCATCACCTTTTTCAAAACCAATATCCCCTGTTGCAGTGAATGCCATCCTGCTAACACCTTTTGATTCACGATGATTATAATATCTTACAAAAAGGCTGTTATCAGAATGGAATCTATGCCTGCCTAAAAGCCCTGCGGCATCCGTGCCATAGTAATCATTGGTAAGCATTTTTATATTTTCTTTCGGTATATAGGTAATATTGCATCCTAATCCGGGCAATTCATTGAAGGATCCATAACTCTGCCATCCGTTAATAATCCAAGGCTCTATCTTTAAATATTTGCTCATCCACAGTTGTACGCGGATACCATTGAAAAACCAAGGTGTATTGTCGGAAGTATATGATGCCTGATACTCCCAGTTTTCTTCTTGGTAATAAGAATTTAGCCCTATATATGACATAAATAGCCCCATGTCAACATTTATTCCCCCGTATAGTACATTTGGAAAATGGTATCCTACATAAGCTTCATCAAGATAACGATAAGCATCTGCAAGGTCATATTGACCATGATAAGGGCTTAGATCGTTCCTGGGAACAACTTGTGAACGAGTTCCGAATTGCGTCATTATTCGTCCTCGTGCATTTCCAAAACTAAAATCTCCTCCTAGGTTAACTGCGGAAATCACCATTTCATCATTACGTGAAAGTGCAGTAGAACCGACCACAGTATGGTCATTTGGGCTATTAAAAGAATGAGTGGTGTTGCAATCAATCAATATACTAGGAGTGAAGAAAGGTATATGAAATACCGATGAATCCCTCCGGTCATTACCATTAACCCATGTCTGATCAAATCCATCCCAGGTTACTTTCTCTGCTGAAGGTATCTCTACTACCACCCCTGTGCCATTATTTGGGTTTGCTGACTGAGCTTTAACATTGTGTGTAAAAATTACGGCCGATAACGCCAATAATGCTATTTTTGTTTTTTTCATTGTTTTGATTTTTTTAGTGTAAATAATCGGTATTTAATTTATT
>CAIWXG010000319.1 GCA_903916555.1 uncultured Bacteroidota bacterium | reverse complement strand
TTTATTTCAATATGCAATAAGTTGTATTTTTTTTGCCAATCTAAATATTGTGCCACTATATTTAAGGTAAGTAAGTAAGTATCTTTATCTAATAATGCATTATTGAGTTCTGTGTTTGCTATTGCTTCTTTTTGTTGTGCTTTTACATATCCGAAATTGTAAAATTCCCATTGCAAATAAGAGATTGCTATGTCGCCTGCATTCAGTTGGTTTTTATTTGTAACACTATTACCGCCAGATACAGAAGGAATAATACCTAATGGAAAATAAGTACCTGGTAACGAATTGACTGTACCCATGTCTAATTGATTTTGCAATATTAAAGAGGGCAGCTTGTTTCCTTTAATTGTTTGTTCGTGTGCTTTAGCTGTCTTTATTTCTGCTCCTCTTTGTTTTAAAAGAGGGTAATTGGTAATAGTACTTATAACGGCATCGTATAAATTTAATGTTTGTGCCGGTGTTGTTTTGGGTAAGTGTATTAACAAGGTAATTAAGAAAAAGACGTGCTTTTTGCTTATTTTATTACATAATTTGTTGACCATAAAATTAATTTAGATACTTTGTAAAATAGAGACAATACATACTTGTATGTATTGTCTAGTATGTAATTTTTGCAAAATAGAATTAAGATAAATTGATAACAGGGGGTCCTCGGAGAGAAATGACCTTTGAAAAATTATTAAAAACTGATGTAGCGTTTTTAATTTTAAAATTGGTTGTAATGTGTTCTAAAATAACTTCTTTATTAAATATAGAAGCTATATAAAAATGAAATGAAGATTCTTTAATTTTTTTTCTAATTGTAAGTTTAAAACTGCCTTGTGTTTGCTTTACGGGCGTATAATTACAGGTAGCTGTCTGTTTTTTTGCCGGAATTAAAAAATAATATGAATCGGACAGAGTTACAATAGGAGCAGTTTTTTGTTTTGCAAGGAAAATTGCAGAAACAAAAAATAGAATAAGAAGTAAAATTCTTTTGCTCACAAATGCAAAAGTATGTTTTTTTATTATACCAAATAGAATTAATTAAAAGTAGAGTACCTACTGTGATTCCAAAATCTTTTTAAGATTAGAAGCATTCACATTCATATCTTTTAGGAGCATATTTTTTATCATCGGTATCATCAGGTTCATCGGAAAGGGTGTTTTAGAATTAAAGGTTGTCGTAACCTTTGTTTGAGTATCGGTAATTGCTTCGGTAGTAGTATAAGCAGTGCTTATGCCTTTAAATGGTTTTTCAAATCTTATTTCTACATCGTACCTTTCGCCATCCTTTATTTGGGTAATTTCTTGCGCACCAATACCAACATCTTTTAGTTCGCTTTTCCAAGCTGCAATAAAGCCCACAGTGCCATCTGTACCTTTATACTCCATTTTTACATTAGAGTCTGCCATTACCCATTTGCTGTATTTTTCTTGATTCTTGATGTTTTTTACATAATTAAACACTGTATTACGCGGTTTGTTTATAATGATTTCGGATGAAATACTATATTCTTTCTTCATTACTAAAGCAGAAAATATTAACACCATTATAATAGCGACTATACTTATTACTATGATTTTCAACATAATTGTTAGACTTTTAAATTTGTATGCAATGTATATAAAATTAGTGATATTGTATGCCTTTATGCATCTATTTTTTTGTGTAAATTTTCAATATTGATTGCTATTGCCGCTTTGCAAAAGTGGTGGAAGGTATATATAACTTTTGTTATTAAAAAAGTATTCTTATAATGAAACTTTCCTTAATTTTGTTTCAAAATTGCAAAGAATAATGCAGCAATTATTTGAGATAGTATTTACTGAAGAAGCATGGAATTTTAAACTCTCTTGATAAAAAGCACTATTCTAAAATTCTATATAATATTAGAAAAGCACAATACAGGCACGACCCCGAACTGTTTAAAAAACTAACAGATGATATTTGGGAATTCAGGACATTTTTTCAAGGGCTGCAATATCGTTTACTGGCATTTTGGGATAAATCAAGCACACAAAATACATTGGTTGTAGCAACTCATGCATTTATTAAAAAACAAAGTAAAGTACCCAATAACGAAATTACGAAAGCAATAAATATAAGAAACAATTATTTTAGTGATAAAGAAAATTTAAAATAACAAATATGAAAACATATACGCTTGAAGAAGTACAAAACAAACTGATAGGAAATATAGGAACTCCTGACCGCGACAAATTTGAATATGAATTGCAAATGGAAATGATAGGAAATGCAATAAAACAAGCACGCAAAGACCAACATTTAACACAAGAAGAATTAGGTAAATTAATTGGGGTGCAAAAAGCCCAAATCTCAAAATTAGAACGCAGTGCAGTTAATGTTACCATTAATACTTTAATTAAAGTATTTGGTGCTTTAAAAACAAAAGTAAAACTGCAAATAGAATTGCCCGATAATAAAATTAATATAGGATTTGGGATTTGAAATATTTGATTGCCGTTCAGACAAGATGTGCTATCCTTGATTTGAATTTATCAAGATAAATGCCGTCAGGAGACGGAGTTCTATTTGCTGCTTGGGATGACGTGCGGAACTACTGGATTGCTTAATTATTGACCTAAATGGTATTCATAATACAAAATCTCGTAACTTTGAAGGCATTTTTGCAAATAGACAATTAAATTCAACCGGCTAAATACACAATATATGACTTACAATCAACAGAACTGTCCGCAGTGTGGCGATTATTTTTATGGTGATAGTGATGACTATTGCCAAACATGTGGATACGAATTTACAGATACAGACAATAGACAGTATGATTATAATATTATATCTGGCGGGAAGGAATATATGGTGTTAGAGATTAAAGAAATTATTGACGAATTGTCAGACGAGGGGAATCTTCTTGCAATGATGGCGGAAATAGTGACTGATGCTGACAATTATAAATCTTATAGTGCAACAACAGGAGATTATTTTATTACCAAATTGAAATCTAAATTTGCAAGATATTTAATTTCAAATGTTGATGACGTAAAATCTGTGGATATGAGACTTTTCGATAAAAGAAATATTTCAATAAATAATGAATCCGTCACTGCATTTTGCGACAATGAAATTAATTTTATGTAGATTTAGCTGTAAAATAAATCTAATTCCAAATAAAATGAATAAATATCAAAAAATATTATCAGATTCACAGGGAAAATATGGCAATATGAACACGATAATTACTCCTAATAACGATAATTCCGGGTTAATTCTATTCACAGATATAAATAGTAGCACATATCAAGGGTGTTATAAACTGGATTTAATAAATAAAGAATGTTCAATAAAAATATTATCCAATACATTAAACGAAGAAATTAAGCAGATTAATATAATTGTCTTTGATAATTATTTTTATGGTGGTTCAAACAGAGTAATAGAATATACGATTCCACTAAATATTAGCTTTGAAGATTTTCTTTTTTTGTTAAAACAAGACAAGTTTCGAGTCGTACCCGCATAAGTTATCATTTAGTTTCCCACCCCCGTCTGGTCTACGTCCGCTTAGACCCCAAATTGGCAAGCGTCCGCTTGCGAGTAAAATTGTTTTGAAATTTATTTACCCCTCTCGTCCTCGAATGTTTCGAGGATGGATTTTGGGGGTGTTTGTAACGCCAGCAAAAGAATATTACGAAACCCAAGTAAAATAATAGCCACAATACCATTCCCGTATTGTCATAATCCCAAAATGGTATTGTCATGCCCCGTTCTTCCTGATGTTCCGCAGGGCATCAGGAAGTAAAAATAAAACCGTTCTGCGAACGTATTCAAAGAACTGAAGCTAAATAAAAAAGTTGGGAAGCAAAGGATCAATAAACAGTCCCCCTCACCCGCTTTGCAAAGCGGGTACTTTATTATGGAGTTTGCAAGGCCATGCCAATACCTTCTGAATTTCCGCTACCGAACATCATGGCGGATAGTTTCCTAAATAAATTGTATCTTTGAAAAACTATATTTACAAAGATTAATGATGAAGCAACGTTTTTATTTTGACACTTCAGTATTCGGTGGGGTCTTTGATAAAGAATTTGAGGATATTACTTTACAATTGTTTGCACATTTAAAAATGGGGGTAAATAATTTGTGTTTATTCTGATTTAACGGAAAGCGAATTGCTAGATGCCCCCGAAAAAGTAAGGGTATACTTCAAAAATTTGCCAAAGGAATATACAGAACGAATTATAGTTAATGATGATATTTTAACTCTTGCTAAAAAATATATTGCTGAAAAAGTAGTTGGGCAAACAAGTTTTGATGATTGTGTGCATATTGCGGCTGCCACAATTCATAAAGTTGACATTTTAGTTAGTCGGAATTTTAAACATATTGTAAATGTTTACAGGATTCGTGGATATAATTCAATAAATCTTCGTTCCAATTACCA
>CAIWXG010000318.1 GCA_903916555.1 uncultured Bacteroidota bacterium | reverse complement strand
CTATTCAATTTTTAGAGAAAAACAGACAAGAAACTTTATGTATTGTATTATTATATTTATTTTTTGAAAAGTTATTAAACTTAATTTTTTGTTTAAAAAGCAGCATACTATCAATATTGCTTATTTACTCACTTATATTTTTAAGAAAATAAATATAAACAAGCACTTTTAGTAGGTTAAATACTTTAAATTGGCATATAGCAATCGTTTTTCTCCAGTGTATGTTAATTAATCATAAATAAACATTTAGATGACTCTTTTTTATAAAAATCACTTATTTTTACAAAAAAATTTAAGTTATGGATAACATTAATTTGTCTGATAGGAATGAAAACCTAAAAGGTATGCTACCACAAAATGATGAAAAAGCTGACGTGGCTAATACAGATGCACAATCGAGTGGTAGTGAAAATGAAACACATGGCTTACGCCATTGGATAGAAGAGAAAATAACAGAGCCGATACATGAAACAGGCGACAAAATTTTTGATGCTATGGTTTCTTTTGCACACCCAACATTTAGCGAAGAAGAAATTGCTAATCCGGAAGAAGGACACGGAATATTTCACACGATAGATGAAGGTATTACTAAAATAAAAGATACTTTAGGCAAAACATTTGAACCACAGAATGAAGTTGTTGTAAAAATATTTGATGCTATAGATTCGTTCGTAGCACCGGGTAGTCATCATGAAAGTAATGAGAATACTACAGATGAATCAGGTGAAAATACGGAAAAACACAAAACAGGTTTTTTTAACGGCTTAGATTCCCATTTCCCATTATCTGGGGCTTAGTTTTTTGTAATAATTTTATAATGAAGCATGTTATTATTAAAGTAATAACATGCTTCATTACTTATAACCATTTCTCATACATTAATCTTGTAATATTGTATCCATTACCTTCAAGAAATTGGCGCATTCCTGTATTGTTAATAAGTGTAAACCGTACCATTCTTTTTACGCCCATGCTTTTATAATGGTGTTCTAAAATAGTATTCAATTTTGTATAAATGCCGTTTCGTCTATGTTCTTTTGCGACATAACCATCTGATACATATAATTCTTTCCCTTCGTATATTTCTATTCTGCTATCATCTTGTTCTTCTATATATCCAAAAATAAAACCCACAGCATTCCCTTCTTTATAAGCTATTAAAAATAAGCCTTCCTGTTCTTCTTGCATTTTAATGATATGTCGCATATAGTTCGTGTCAATATCTTGCCAAGAAGCAGTTTTATTGAATAGACTATGCTCATTTAAGTGCAATTCGTGCATCATTTTAGAAATAATTTCATAATGTTCGGTAATTCTCACCGCTTTTATTTCAATATTTTGTTCCATAATGTTTTGTTGTTTTTGTTTATTGTTCGTAATTAGTATATTTACTAATTATAATAAAGGTAACTATTAATATTATAAGTAAAATATTTCAAGAAAAAAGAATTTATAAAATATTTTTTTTGCCTCTGTTAGTTACTAATCTATTTTATAAGTACTACATACTTACTTTTGTGTAAAATAGGAAAATAATATTATGGATACACTACTTTTTAAAGAACTCCAGGATAAACTACTCTTGCAAACAGATGAAAAAAGTAAGATAAACTTATTAATAGATATTGCAGTTGAAATAAGAAATGCAGATATAGATGAAGCAATGAGTATGGCAGAAGATATTCTGTTGCGTGCAAAATCTATATCATATATAAATGGAATAGGAAGAGGGCTGAATTTAAAAGGTTCTTGCCATTGGTTAAAGGGAGAATATCATAATGGGTTAATTGTATTAAAAGAATCGCTTGCTATTGCTGAAAAAACAAAAGACAGAGCATTAGAAGCACGAGCATTACATAATATTGGTAATATTTATCGGGATTTAGGCGATTTAGCTAACGTGCTTTCTAATTACGAAAAAGCATTGTATATACATGAAGAATTAGGCGATGAATATTCGCAATCTATTATTCTTACAAGTATTTCTAATCTGTTATACGATTTAAATGATTTTGACAGTGCATTAGAATATGCATTAAAATGTTTGCCCATTTTTGAACGTGTACATAATTTAGGCAGTTTGATTACAATATATAATACATTGGGTAATATATATTTTAAGAAAGAGGAGTTTGTGGATGCACTTCATTATTTTGAGGAAAATTTAAATAGGTCGGATATAGACACAATACCTTATGTAATGGCTGAAAGCGGTTTGGGAAAAGTATATTATAAAATGCATAATTTTGAAAGTGCAAGGAAGTACCTAACGAATGCATTATCAAAATCAGAACATTTAGGCAATGCCGAGGTACAGATTATTTGCCAGTTTTATTTAGGTCGTTTATTTATGGACGATGATAATTACAGGCAAGCATTAATAAATTTAAATAATGCCTATACGCTTGCCGAAGAATATTTGCGAAGACAAGATTTAATGAGTATTCACGAAATGCTATCTGCCGTATATGATAAAATGGGGGATATACCCAAAGCTTTTCACCACCTTAAAACGTTTCAGAAGTTAAAAGAGGAGATTTTTAAGCAAACAACTATTAATGAATTAAGAAATCTGCAAGTAAGGCAACAAATTGAACTGGCACAAAAAGAAAAGGAAGTAGCCGAGCGTACAGCGTTTTTAAAACATCAGTTTTTGGCAAATATGAGTCATGAAATTCGTACGCCAATGAATGCCATAGTAGGCATGATACGCCTATTGTTAGCAAAAGAATATAAACCCGAACAATTAAAATACATGAATGCAATACAGCAATCTGCAAATAATCTTTTAGTTATAATAAACGATATTCTTGATATTTCTAAAATTGAGTCGGGAAAGATTTTAATTGAACAAACTGATTTTTCTTTGGGTGGAGTAATTAAAAGTGTACATGACATGATGATGCTAAAAGCGGAAGAAAAACACATTGAATTTAGAGTAAACATAGATACCCAAATTCCAAAAAGGTTATCTGGAGACCCCAATAGATTGAATCAGATATTAATTAATTTAACTGGCAATGCCGTTAAGTTTACAAATACCGGATATGTGGAGGTAAAAGTTGGCTTACAAAAAATGGATACTGATATTATTTGGATAATATTTGATGTAATTGATACAGGTATTGGTATTTCTGCGGAATATGTAGAAACAATTTTTGATAGTTTTACTCAAGCCGGTATCGATGTAGCTCGAAAATTTGGTGGTACAGGCTTGGGGCTTACAATATCTAAACAATTGGTAAGTCTTATGGGAGGAGATATTTCAGTAAAAAGCGAGTTACATACAGGAACTACTTTTACGTGTATTATTCCATTTTACATAGCTAAAGTGCAAGAAGAAGTGAAAGAATGCGATATTTTAGATAAAACAGAGCTTTTGCGACTAAATAATCTAAAAATACTATTAGTTGAAGACAACGAATTTAACAGAATGGTTGCTGAAGACACCTTGAAAGATGCATTGCCACTTATAAGCATAGACTTTGCTGCAAATGGAAAAGAAGCCATTGAGCAATTAGAAAAAAATAGTTATGATATAGTGCTAATGGATATACAAATGCCGGTAATGGATGGTATGGCTGCAACTAAAATAATAAGAAATACTTTTAAAGAGCCTGCAAGAAGTACTAAAATTATTGCTATGACTGCTAATGTTTTACAAGAAGACGTTGCCCATTATCTTGAAGCAGGTATGGATGCCTATATCTCTAAGCCATTTCAGACAGAGGAGCTATTATTAAAAATGGATGCCCTTATTGATAAAACTAAATTAATAAATGCTACAAAAAAGGAGCTGACAAGACCAATACCAAATTTACCCGAATTTGTTACTGACCGACAATTTTTAAAAACATTTACATCGGGTAATAATGAAAAAGCTAAGAAATATATTGGTATGTTTTTAGATAATGCACCACGATTGTTAGATAATATGCAGGCAGCTCTGGAGGCTAAAGATTTCACATCTTTAAAAATATCTGCCCATTCTCTAAAACCTCAATTATCATATATGGGTGTGCCGGAAGAAACGAGCAAAATATTTTTAATTGAGCAAACAGCGGGTTCGTCGGCACATTACGACACATTAGATGAT
>CAIWXG010000317.1 GCA_903916555.1 uncultured Bacteroidota bacterium | reverse complement strand
GACAACGCCATGTCTTTTAGCCACCTGTTTAAACATATCGAGCATTGCACCATAATCTTGTTCTGCCATTACAGCTTCATCACCGGCTTTCCAATCGAAACCACTTATTATCATATCTAAAGACTCGGTTGTATTGCGAGTAATAATAAGTTCCTCTGCATTACAACCTGCTATTTCTGCCAAACTTTTAGCAGCTCCTTTTTTATTTTCAAACTGCACGGTACGCATATAATAAGCACCTTGCAGGTTTACCTCACGAATATGCTCAAAATATTTTTCAAGTATTTCCTGTGGTTGTATGCAATAATACCCGTTTTCCAAATTAATGAAATCAGGTTTTAGCTTGTAACCATTTCGGATATTCATCCAATAATCTTCGTCTTTTATAATATTATCAGGAACCATATCAGTAATAGTATCGGCAATTTTACCAAAAGAATTGAGAGCTGCAAAACTGCTAAGCCCTAATAGAGTTGTGTTTTTCAGGAACGTGCGTTTATTCATTTTTAAAATATTGATAATTATATATTATGATTTAGTTTATTATTAAGTACCTATTGCATATAAATATTATTTACTAAACTCCTAATATACCATTTAGGAAACGAATATACAAATTCATTCCAATAGTTATGCACAAAACTGCTTTAAATATGAAAAGTAATATTAAAAATCTTTTTTAGCCTATTATGTTCAAAATTCAGTTTGTAGTTTCTTAAAAGCAATTATAACAAATATGTTTCATGGCAATAACTTTGATAAGTATAAAATGAGTACGTAAGAAGGTTGACAAAAGATATATTTTCTTTATTTATTAAAGATTATAGGGTGTTTTATTCCGAAAGCAAATAATGCATGCATAGCATTATAGATACACTTTATAAAGAAGAAAGTGTATAAAGTGTTGATAAAAAAAATGTTGTAAAATTTTTTTTCTGTTTTAAATTAATGTTACCTTTACGTCAGAACAACAAATAATAGTAGTTTTACGTTAAATTACTATTATCATTGGTTCTGTTTCTTTACCCTTAAATATTTTTGTTATGAAACCTTTAGCAGTAAACCTAAACCGGAATTCATCGAAACATGATACGGTTATAAAATTTTTCAAACAAATTAGTACAAGAATTTCCGGAATTTTTCAACCTGAAGAAGTGGAGGTTGATTTTTTAACTGATGGTAAGACGATAAGTTATACTTATACTTTATTACATCATAAGCATACTTCTTAAATTTCTAAAAATCTAACAATACATTCTTTAATAAAGTAACTTTTCATTAAAATCTTTATATTCTATTTTTTTGTGCTAAAAAAAATGTCATAAAAAGTTTGAATTTATCTGATTAGCTTTATAAAGTTTCGTACCTTTGTTTGACCTTAATTGCATCCTGCTTTTAATAATTGTAATATAAAATTGCATTTTGGTCGTATTTTAAAAAGTTAGTTATGACCAAATATGTATTTGTAACCGGTGGGGTTACCTCATCATTAGGAAAAGGTATTATTGCTGCATCATTGGCAAAATTACTACAAGCAAGAGGCTATAGAACAACTATACAAAAAT
Organism: uncultured Bacteroidota bacterium; assembly: GCA_903916555.1. Taxonomy (GTDB): domain Bacteria; phylum Bacteroidota; class Bacteroidia; order Chitinophagales; family Chitinophagaceae; genus CAIYTT01. The sequence continues at coordinate 7,301 of CAIWXG010000317.1, read as the reverse complement.
TTGACCCTTACATTAATGTTGACCCGGGTACCTTAAACCCTTATGAGCATGGTGAATGCTATGTTACTGAAGACGGGGCAGAAACAGACCTAGACTTAGGTCATTATGAACGTTTTTTAAATACTTATACATCTCAGGCTAATAATGTTACTACAGGTAGAATCTATCAACATGTTATAAATAAGGAACGACAGGGTGCATATTTAGGCAGAACAGTACAGGTTATACCACATATTACAGATGAAATAAAAAGAAGAATACTGTTACTTGGTGAAAACAATGATTTTGACGTTGTTATTACCGAATTAGGAGGCACAGTTGGTGATATAGAATCTTTACCCTATATAGAGGCTGTAAGACAACTGAAATGGGAAATAGGTAATGAAAATTGTTTGATAATTCACCTAACACTTATACCTTATTTAAAAGCAGCCAAAGAATTAAAAACCAAACCTACCCAACACTCAGTAAAGCTAATGAGCGAACACGGACTTAATCCGGATATATTGGTATGCCGAACCGAAGAACCATTATATAAGGAACTGAAAAAGAAAATTGCTCTTTTCTGCAACGTTACTCAAGATGCTGTTATAGAAGCACTTGATGCTGATACTATTTATGGTGTACCATTAGAAATGATGCGGGAGAAATTAGATATTATAAGCCTAAAAAAATTAGATTTGCCTTTAGGTAAAGAGCCAGACCTTAGTGTATGGAAAGAGTTTTTAAATAAATTACGCTATCCTAAAAGTAAAGTCATAGTAGGTCTTATAGGTAAATACGTAGAACTACAAGATGCTTACAAATCAATACTTGAAGCACTAATACATGCCGGTGCTATGAACGAATGTAAAGTAGAGGTACGTAATATACATTCTGAATATCTGACGAAAGAAAATGTAAATGAAAAGATGCAAAATTTAGATGCTGTTCTTGTGGCTCCGGGTTTTGGCAGCAGAGGTATTGAAGGTAAAATTGATGCAATAAAATATGCAAGAGAAAATAAAATACCCTTTTTAGGCATTTGTTTAGGTATGCAGATGGCTTGTGTTGAATATGCACGTAATGTATTAGGCATGCCCGAAGCACACTCTACCGAAATGAACCCCAATACGGTAAGTGGTGTTATTTGTATGATGGAAGAACAAAAAGCCATAACACAAAAAGGTGGTACAATGAGGTTAGGCAGTTATGAATGTAATTTATTACAAGATTCCCTTGCATCTTCTATATATGGCAGTACAACTATTTTTGAAAGACACAGACATAGATACGAATTTAATAACAACTATCAACAAGCTTTTGAAAATGCCGGTATGATACCTGTTGGTAAAAATCCCAAAACCAATCTTGTTGAAATAATGGAATTAAAGGAACATCCTTTTTTTATAGGTGTACAGTTTCATCCGGAATATAAAAGTACAGTTGAAAACCCACATCCACTTTTTGTGGCATTGATAAAAGCTGCAAAAGAAGAACATGATAGCAAAAGCAGTTTTTCGCAAAGGTTATTTTAGTTATATAATTGGAATAATGAATGAAATAGATTTAATAATAAGATTATATGTAGTTTATTTTCTATTTGAGAATAAAAACATGTGCTAATCATTTTTTCTGTTACTATCAGAATTAATTTAAGTTCGTATTAAAAATTTCGAAAGGTTGATTATTTTTTATTCAAAAACTGGGAAAAGTATTTTTTCAAAATCAACCTTATTTTCCTGAAACTAATTACCATACTATTTTATTTAAAAACGTAACTTCGCCCACTTTTATATCCTGATAAAATAATGAGTTCAATAGTAGATAAGCTGGAAGCAATAAAAGCACGTTTTGATGATTTGGGAGTTGCACTTACCAACCCTGAAATTGTGAGTGATAATAGCAGGTTTTCTCAAATAAGCAAAGAGTATCGAAAATTAGAAAGAATTGTAGATGTATATAAAATATATCGCCACTGCTTAGATAGTAGTGAATTTGCAAAGGAGGTGCTTGAAACAGAAAGTGATGATGAATTGCGAACAATGGCGAAAGAAGATTTAGAAAAATTAGAAACACAACAAGAGGAACTGGAAGATGAATTGCGTAAATTACTGATACCCAAAGATCCCCAAGACGAGAAAAATGCAATAATAGAAATAAGAGCCGGTACCGGTGGTGATGAGGCAAGTTTATTTGCCGGCGATTTATTACGTATGTATTTAAGATACTGCGAACGTAAGGGCTACAAAGTTTCATTGGTATCAGAAACAGAAGGTACCGTTGGTGGCTATAAAGAAGTACAATTAGAAGTACAAGGCGAAGATGTATATGGCATTCTTAAATTTGAAAGTGGCGTACACCGCGTACAGCGTGTACCCGATACGGAAGCCAGTGGCAGGGTACACACCTCAGCGGCAACTGTTGCAGTTATGCCCGAGGCTGAAGAAATTGACTTTCATTTAAGAGATGCTGATGTAAAAATGGAAACTGCCAGAAGCGGTGGTGCCGGAGGCCAAAATGTAAATAAAGTGGAAACTAAAGTTATTCTTACCCATTTACCTACAGGTACTGTTGTAATGTGCCAAACAGAACGCAGCCAGTTGGGGAATAGGGAAAAAGCTATGAATATGCTTCGTTCCAGATTATATGAAGAGCAGGTAAGAAAACAGGAAGATGAAATATCGCAAAGAAGAAAAAGCTTGGTAAGCACGGGTGATCGGTCTGCAAAAATACGAACTTATAATTATCCCCAGGGACGTGTAACAGACCATAGAATAAACATGACAATATATAATTTAGATGATTTTATGAACGGTAATATTCAAGATATGCTTGATTCGTTGCAATTTGCTGAAAACGCTGAGAAGCTACAAGCTGGCGAAACAGTAATTTAATATCATTGCTACAAAATAAAATATTTAAAAAAGAGTTTCATTTTTATTTATAATTTTAGACATTAAATTTTTTCTTGGTAATGGTCAATTCCGGTTTTAACCTCACAGATGTTATAAAAAGTATAAGCAGGCACATTAAGTTTATTCTTATTATAAGCCTGCTTGCTGCTATTGGAGGCGCTGTATTTTATTTTATTTCACCCAAAAAATATGAAGCAAAAACAGAATTTATATTAAGAAACCCATTATATGGCGACAGAAATAATCTATATAATTATGATACTAAATTTTTGGATTATTTTGCAAGTGAAGACGATGTAAATAGAGTGATTTTATTTTCCGGGTCTGATTTGGTACAAAATAAAGTAATTAAAAGCCTTAACCTTTATAGTGCATATAAAATAGATACCTCCAATCCAAAAGAAATGCAGCAATTGTTAAAAAAATTTGACAAAAGCCTAAATGTAATGCGTACAGAATATAGGGATTTGACGTTAAGCTATACAGATGTAAATCAAGAACGCGCTGCACTTATTGCCAATGAATGTGTAAATGTTTTAGAAGAAACGGTAAGTAGTTTTTATAAAGAGATGCGAATGGGAATTCAGGAAAGTATTACTGAAAAGTTACATGAAGAAGATAGTACTATTAATTCTCTAACCGATACTTTGGCAAGACTTAGGGAAACCTATCATATTTATGATATAATTAGTCCGTCAAGACATAATTTGATTAATGGCAGTATGAAAGAAAGTAAACAAAAAGATTATGGTAAAGCAATAGAATTGATTCAAAATTTTGAATCCATAAAAGATGAAATCGTTGCTGACAGAGCTGTTAAAACGACACTTGCCAACCAGTATTCTACCGGAATAAACAAAAATCATTTTCCATTAATAAAAGTAATAACTTATGCAAAAACACCTGCTACCCAAAAAGGATTAGGTGCTTTTGCAACAATAATAGTTTGCGCTTTTCTTGGTTTGTTTTTTAGTACAGTAATGGTATTAATAAAAGATAGCGTTATTTATTTTAATAAATAGTATTTATTAAAAGTAAAAGTAAAATAGTATTGTAAAGCTAATTTTAAAACACAAAAAATTATTATAAAAATGGCAGTTCCTTCTTTTGACCTAATTGATGTTATAAAAACTATACAGAAAAAAAAGTTTATTATTATAACAATAACGGTTATTGCAGCTATATTTGGTATGATTTTTTTCTATGCAAAAAAGAAAAAATATAAAGCAGAGGCACACTTCTTAGTTAATAATCCTTTATATGGAGATAGAACTACCCTTTTTAGATCTTTTGAAACCCGTTATGTTGATTATTTCGGTGGAGATGATGACTTAGATAAAGTTACTGCACTTGCTAGTTCAGATACTGTAAAAGACCGTATTATAAGAAACTGTCAGTTTCAGGTTATTTACCCGGGTTACGATATTAATGAATTAAGGGGTCATGCAGGTTTAATGAGCATTTTCAATAAAAATTTTAATGTAAAGAGGTCTGAATATAAAGAAATAGAGGTGTCTTATATAGCCTACGACCCGATAGTAGCTGCCAATGTAGCAAATATGTCTGTTAAGGTACTAGAAGAAACATATAGACATTATTATACAGTGATGAAAGGCAATATCTATTCTTCTATTAGCGACAAAACACATCAGTTAGATAGTACTATTGAAATACTTACCGATTCATTAGCTAATTTACGAGACAAGTATAATATATATAGCATAATAAGTCCGGGACGTCAAAATATAATTAATGGTGAAATTAAAGGTGGTGGAAAAGGATTTGGAAAAGCAATTGAACAAATACAAAATATTGAGTCGATAAAAGACCAATTAGTTACTGATAGGGCTCACTATATTTCAACATTAAATGAGTTCTCTGCCGCAGCAAACAGTGCAATGGAATATCTTAAAGTAATTACAAGAGCATTACCACCAACAGCCCCTTTTGGTCCAAGTGTAGTACTTACTACTACTGTTGGTTTAGGCTTAGGATTCTTTTTTAGTGTTCTTTTTGTATTGTTGCTTGCCTATTACCGTAAATTAAATGAGGTAGAAAGAAAATGATTCAATTAATAAAAAATACATGGTTTACTATTGCTGCATTTTCACTGTTATTTATAACAGTAATATTGTTTGCATATACAGGTAATTATTTTGTACTTGCCGCACCATTTGTATTTTTATTTCTTGCAACAATGGGTCTTAATTGGAAATTAGCCTATTGGATATTTTTATTTACAATACCTGCATCCATTCAAATAAACTTTGCAAACGATACCATGGCAATTACATTGCCTGATGAACCTTTAATGTGGTTTTTCCTTCTTTTGTTTACACTTTTGTTTGCCCGCAACCCCAATTCACTTCCTAAATGGTGGTGGAAAGACCCTTTGGTTTTTGTAGTTATATTACAATTTCTTTGGCTTATTGTTGCTGTGTTATTTTCTAAAGTTTTATTCTTTTCATTAAAGTTATTGTTAGCCAAAACATGGCTATTGGTATGCTTCTTTATATTACCCATATGGATATTTAAAGAAAAAAAAGATTTCATTAAAGGATTTTATCTTTTGCTAATACCAACCTTAATTACTATCATTGTTATTCTTATTCACCATGCATTTTTACATTTTAGTTTCGATAAGGTTCAAAAATCCATGAGTGGTTTGTATTATAACCACGTAGATTACAGTACTGTTATTTCTATGTTTTTTCCACTTCTGCTTATTGCCTACCCACTATCTAAGGGTAAAGGCATCGTTGTAAGAGGTATTTTGGTTGCAATAATATGTATTTTTATTGCAGGCATTACATTTGCTTATGCCCGGGCTGCTGTAATTGGTGTTATTTTTGCAATTATAATTGGTTTAGCCCTACGTTTAAAATTTGTAAATATTATTATGCCGGCATTTTATGGTATCATTATTATGATGATGTTGTATATGGTACCCAATAATAAATTTTTGGATTTTAGACCGGATTATAACAATACTTACATGCATAAAAACTTTACCGACCACATGATTGCTACATTCAGAGGTAAAGATATGTCGTCTATGGAACGCTTATACAGGTGGATTGCAGCAATAAGAATGAGCCGAGACAGACCAATTACCGGTTATGGACCACATGCATTTTATTATTATTATAAACCTTATGCCATATCCAGCTTTCAAACTTATGTAAGCAGAAACCCGGAACATTCTACTACTCACAATTATTTTCTGTATATGCTTGTAGAACAAGGTTGGCCCGCAATGATACTCTATGCAATATTAATACCCTTAATTTTTGCTAAATGCCAAAAACTATACTTTAAATTTAAGGACAGATTTTATAAATTATGTTCCATTGGTATCGCAATGGTAATTGCTGTTGGGTTTATAAATAACTTTTTCTCAGAATTAATTGAAACACATAAAGTAGCAGCCCTATTTTATATACCGCTAGCTTTGTTAGTAATACTAGATCAAAAAAGTAAAGAAGAAAGTACCGGATTGACTATTAGCTAATCTAAACTATTTTTATTTACCTTTTTAACTCCTATGTTTCATATATTTATACATTTATGGAAATAATTGTATAATTCATTTCCTTATTGATTTAATTTCTTATTCTTTTTTACATTTAAAGTATTTAATTTTTTAGATTAAGAAAAAGCAAAACATACAAAAACACACGAATTTGTTTTTCTTTAACTTTTTAAAAAAAATCTGGCACGAATTATGAATAGAGTATAATGAACAACTAAAAAACATAGTTTATGAAAAGTATCATTTTAGCAACAACAATTACAGGTGCAATTTTTATGGCCTCATTTGCAAACGCACAAAAAGCTGCACCGGCAAAAACTCCAGCTGCACAAAAAGCTCAAACTGAGCAAGTAAAAGCAAACCCTAAAACGGATGTAAAAACGGAAACAAAACATCAGGGTGCACCGGAACCAAAGGTTACAAAAGACAAAGCTACTAAAGCATCTAAAACAACAAAAACAAAAGTAGCTAAAGAGCCTAAAACAACAAAAGTTGTAAAAACAACAAAATAAGCTTTTCTATTTACAAAGCTTTTGCTTTGTAAAAACTAACATTGCTTAGGCAATGCCTGCAATTCTGCGGGCATTTTGCCGTTATTTTTAGATATTCTTGAGTATAATTTAGCTGCAAAAAATTAGTGAACTCAATGCATATTTATATTTTTTCACTTTTTGCAAAAACTATTTTTTTATTTATTAAACTATTTTTTTGGAATATCTAAATTTCTTTCCTACTTTTGCAATCCCAAATTTGTCCGGCTATTCTAATTTATAGAATACCCTAAGTTGTTGCCGGACGATTGGTAAAAAAACATTTATGGCAACAGAAAGCACACTTCAGAATTACGAGCTGATGATTATCTTCACACCTAT
>CAIWXG010000316.1 GCA_903916555.1 uncultured Bacteroidota bacterium | reverse complement strand
TACTGATTATGAAATAAAATAAAATAGTAGTTTTTGTTTACAATTATTTATTACAACAAATTGATTTTAAAGTAAAAACAGAATTGTTTGATGCTGTAAACCTATATTTTGGGCATGTAAGGAATTATAATTAATGAGTGGTATTGAAATACAATTTCTATCTTTACAGTAAATACAACCGATTTAAAAAAGGAAGAAATTTAAAAAATGATTAAGTACAAAACGATTGCTTTATTTAAATTAAATAAGATTGATGGACGAGTATATTTCATTTGAACAAATACCATTTGGCAGCGATAATTTTGCTGACAATCCGGAACCTCGTTGCCCATGTGTCTTGTTATTAGATACTTCGGGTTCTATGGGTGGTATGCCTATTATGCAACTTAATGAAGGTATAAAAACCTTTAGACAAGAATTATTGCAAGATGCTTTGGCTACGAAAAGAGTTGAAATTGCTGTTGTAACTTTTGGACCTGTAACTATAGAGTCAGACTTTTGTTCTGTACCCAATTTTAACCCTCGCCCATTAGATACTACAGGCGATACGCCTATGGGCGAAGCAATAACATTAGGCATTGAATTAGTATCTAAAAGAAAAAAAGAGTATAAAGAACATGGCATTTCGTATTACAAGCCATGGATTATTTTAATAACAGATGGTACCCCAACTGATGATTATAGCTTGGCTGCAAAAAAAGTAAAAGAGGGAGAAGAAAATAAATCTTTTGCCTTTTTTGCAATAGGTGTAGAAGGGGCTAACATGGATATATTACAGCAAATATCTTTCCGAACTCCATTGAAATTAAAAGGACTAATGTTTAGAGAATTTTTTATGTGGTTATCGGCATCCATGAAAATGGTATCTTCAAAAAATCCGGGCATAGCAACTAAACTAATACCACCAAGCGGATGGAGCGACTTATAAATTGGAAAGCTATAGGTAAAAGTGTAACCGGCACATCGCATATAAGCAGTAGCAAGCCTTGTGAAGATGCTGTACATTATGCAATTGTTGCTGCACCAGACAATACAGATGTCTTAATTTCTTGTGTTTGCGATGGCGCAGGCAGTGCATTATATGCCGCTGAATCTTCGCAATTTGCAACCAATTATATAGTTGAAAAACTAAGTATTATTGCAACTAATGGAAAAATAATTGAAGAGGGTGATATATATAATTTGGTAGAAGAGGTATATCATGAATTAGCATTTAAAGCTGCTGTAGCAAATGTTTCTATAAATGAATATTCATGTACGGTTTTGGGTTGTTATATTACAACAGACCAAGCTGCTTTTTTTCATATTGGCGACGGTGCTATTATACGAAATGACGGTACCGATTTTTATAATGCAATTTGGTGGCCATTTAACGGCGAATATCAAAATATTACCTCGTTTATAGTAGATAGTGCTACCTTATATAATTTAAATATTACTATTATAAATGAGCAAATTAATGAAGTAGCAATGTTTACAGACGGTTTGCAGCTAATAGCTTTAAATATGGAAGCTTTAAATGTACATCAACCGTTTTTTAACGATTTATTCGGGTCGCTAAAGCTTGCAGATACTAATGAAAAGGTAAATATACTTAATGTTAAATTAGAAGCCTATTTAAATAGCGAACGCATAAACGAACGCTGCGATGATGATAAAACACTGTTTATGGCAACAAGAAAATAAAAGAAAGATTAGTTCTATTTCTCAATGGCTGCAATTACTTCAGGGCTATCTGGTTTTACACCCGATAAAAACATATTTACTAGTTCGCCTTTTTCATTTATAAGATATTTCTGAAAATTCCATTTAATATCGCTATCTGCAAAATGATTATATTCTTTTTCTGTTAACCAATGATAAATGGCAGCCATTTCCTTTCCCTTTACCGAGATTTTTGCAGCCATAGGGAAGCTTACGCCATAGTTTTTCTTGCAGAATTCGGCTATTTTTTCATTAGGCATCAATCTTTGAAAACCCGTCGTCCCCGGTTTCCAGGGGCTCGCCTAGCTTCTCGTGAAGCTCGG
>CAIWXG010000315.1 GCA_903916555.1 uncultured Bacteroidota bacterium | reverse complement strand
TTATATAAATAAAATATATTTTTGTTTTCACCCAAAGATTTCTATTTATTAATACGTCTATTATAGAAGACAATTAAGTCTTCTATAATAGACATATATAATGGATAATAAATTTATTTCTACAAAAGGTTCATTTACCTTAAAATATACATTGCTACTTATAAGTGTATTATTTTTTTCTAATTATACAAAAGCACAAACTATTAGTACAATTGTTGGAAACGGTATTTCAGGTTATTCCGGAAATGGTGGAGCTGCAACTCTATCTAATATTTCAGAACCAATGCTTATTTGTTTTGATGCATTTGGGAATCTCTATTTTTCGGAATATGGAAATAATGTAATCAGAAAAATAAATACTTCCGGTATTATAACTACTGTTGCAGGTAATGATTCAGCAGGTTATGCAGGCGACAATGGACAAGCTACAAATGCCAGATTAAATTCACCTACTGGTATTACTATTGATGATTCCCAAAATATCTATATTGCTGACCAAAGAAATCATGTTATTCGTAAAGTGAATTCAGTTGGTATTATATCTACTATTGCCGGTACCGGAATTGCAGGATTTTTAGGAGATGGTGGCAGAGGAGATTCTGCTCAACTTAATAATCCCAGCGATTTGGCAATAGATAAAAGAGGCAACTTAATTATTGGCGATGAATATAATTCTGCAATTAGAAAATTAAACTTAACTACAGGTATTATAACTACAATTGCAGGTATGCTTGATAGTCCCGGATATACAGGAAATAATGGGCCCGCAACAAATGCTAAAATCGGAGATGTATTTGGTATAAAAATAGATAATTCAGGCAATCTATTTATTGCAGAATCATATCCTCAACATATTATACGTAAAATAGACACAAACGGAATTATTTCATTAGTTGCTGGCAATGACAGTTCAACTTTTGTTGGTGATGGAATGCCTGCAACCGCTACAAATATTGCCGGTCCAGGCGATGTGGCAATAGATGACTCAGGCAATGTATATTTTTCAACTCAGTGGGCAAATGTTGTTCGTAAAATAAACACAGCAGGCATTCTAAGCACTTATGCAGGTAATTATTCTATGGGTTACTCCGGAGATGGAGGAGCAGCAACCTCTGCAAAATTAAATTCACCATTAGGTCTGGCAATAGATACCACTGGAAATATCTATATTGCAGACGCAGGAAATTACAGAATAAGAAAAATTACAACTTTTAACTTGAATATTGCTTCGATTGCCAGAGAAGACGAGACTAAAATATATCCCGATCCAAGTAATGGTATTTTTTATATTGATAATTTTAAATCAGCGGATTGGGTTAATTTAAATGTTTCTACACTTACAGGAACTATTATTTGCTCTAAACTCATTTTCAATAATTCGTCTTTACTTTCATTAAACCTAACACAGAATGTTGATAATGGCACCTATCTAATAAATATCTCCGATGGTTGCATAAGCAAAACTTTTATTATAACAATTAACCGATAAGAAACCCTAAACGTAAAAAGATAAAGCTTTTTGTTGCAAATAAATACGTTACCCTTCTTTAATACATAAAATTAGGGCAGTATTTAAATTAGTTTGTAATTACAAAGTGTAAGTATTGAAAATTTACACGAAAACATTTTACCTTTATGCCATTATTGCATAAAGCGGTAATTAACCATACTGTTTTACAACAAACATGTTCGACTTATCCATACTATTATTCATACCACTGATTACAGCAATCGGGGTATTGTTTTGTAAAAATAATTCACAAGTAAAATGGGTTGCACTTTCGGGTTCTACGGTTCAACTGTTGTATTGTGTAGAACTACTAAAAATTTATTGGGATCAACGAACGGCAGGAAATACCATTCAAATGCTTTTCCAACAACGTATCAGTTGGTTTAAACCATTGAATATTGAATACTATATTGGTGTTGACGGTATTTCTATTGCTATGATTTTACTTACTGCTTTTGTTGTATTTGCAGGTATTCTTATTTCATGGAAAATTGACAAACTAACAAAAGAATTCTTCTTTTTACTCATCCTATTAAGTGTTGGTGCTTATGGTTTTTTCATCTCACTTGATTTATTTACTATGTTCTTTTTCTTAGAAATAGCAGTAATACCTAAATTCTTATTAATTGGTATTTGGGGTAGTGGTAAAAAAGAAAATAGTGCTATGAAACTTGCATTAATGCTTATGGGCGGTTCGGCATTGGTTTTAATAGGTTTACTTTGTTTGTATTTTAATACACATACTGTTACCGGACAACATACCTTCGACTTATTGGCTATTGCAAATATGCATATACCAATTGAGGTACAACGTTTTATTTTTCCTTTAATGTTTTTTGGTTTTGGGGTATTTACAGCTATATTTCCATTTCATACTTGGGCACCCGATGGACACTCATCTGCACCCACAGCGGCATCCATGTTTTTAGCAGGTATTTCAATGAAATTAGGTGGATATGGATGCTTGCGAGTAGCTGCCTATTTATTACCGGAGGCAGCACATGAATATTCATGGATTATAATTCTGGTATCTACAATAGCTATCATTTATGGAGCTTTTGCTACTTTAATGCAAACAGATTTAAAATACATTAATGCCTATTCTTCAGTAAGTCATTGCGGATTCGTATTATTCGGTATCGGCATGTTAAACCAAACATCTATAAATGGTGCTGTAATGCAAATGGTTTCTCATGGTATTATGACAGCCCTTTTCTTCGGTGCTATTGGCATGATTTACGAGCGTACACATACCAGAATGGTAGCACAATTAGGTGGCTTATTAAAAGTAATGCCATTTATTATTACTGTATTTGTTATAGCAGGCTTATGTTCCTTAGGGTTGCCGGGTTTCAGTGGTTTTGTTGCCGAAATGACCGTTTTTATGGGAGCTTGGCAAAGACCTGAAATTTATAATAGAGTTGCAACAGTTCTTGCTTGTGCATCAATTGTTGTTACTGCTGTATATATTTTGCGTGCAGTGGGTGCAACCGGAATGGGTCCAATAAAAAATAAAGAATTTCTTACTTTTAAAGATGCTACATGGACAGAACGATTAGCTTCTGTTACGTTAATATCCTGTTTGTTACTTATTGGTATTGCACCTTTTTTATTGAATAATTTAATATCGCCTGATACAAAAATAATTATGGATAATATTGCAAGAACTGCAATATTAAAATAAAATATTAGAATATGAATTTTGATGCATTTATTTTAATGAAATCAGAAATGAGTTTAACACTCATTATCTTCTTTTTACTTTTTCTTAAAGTTTGGGACGGAATAAAAGACAATACGGCTTTATTATATATTGTAAACTTTCTACTGTTAATTAATCTTATTACTGGTTTGTTTGGTAATACCGATGGTAGCTTATTTAGTGGTATGTTTCATACCAACAATACCATTTACCTCGAAAAAAACATACTTAAATTAGGTATGTTTATTATTTCACTTCAATCATTCGATTGGCTTAAAAACCATAAACATCTACTTGAGTTTTATATTTTAATACTCTGCACTTTACTTGGTATGGATTTTATGATATCAAGCAATAATTTTTTAATGTTCTTTTTGGGTCTAGAATTATCAAGCATACCACTTGCTGCACTTGCTAATTTCGACCTTGAAAAAAGAAAATCATCAGAATCTGCACTTAAAATGATTTTATCATCTGCATTTGCATCCGCAATAATGTTATTTGGTATTAGTATTTTATATGGAGTAACGGGTACGCTTGATTTTACTGAAATGGCGTCTTTATTAACTACAAGCCAATTATCTATACTAGCATTTTTATTTGTTTTTGCTGGTTTTGCATTCAAACTTTCATCAGTTCCTTTTCATTTATGGACAGCAGATGTATATGAAGGTGCGCCTGTTTCAGTAACATCCTATCTATCGGTAATATCTAAAGGCTCAATTATATTTATTTTTATAACAATTTTATTACAATTATTTAAAAATTATGATACAATTTGGATTAATGTATTAAATATTTCATTATTACTGTCTATAACTATAGGAAACCTTTTTGCAATGCGTCAAGAAAATATGAAAAGATTCTTGGCATTTTCTTCTATCTCACAAATGGGTTATATTATGCTTGCACTAACAAACGGAACTCAAACAGGTGCAACTGCTGCTATATTTTTCTTATTGGTTTATACATTTTCAAACTTGGGTGCATTTGGTGTAGTTGCTTTATTATCGAAAGAAACAGGAAAGGAAAATATCAGCGACCTGAGAGGATTTTATGCTAATAACAAATTTGCAAGCTGGGTAATGGCTATATGTTTGTTTTCCTTAGCCGGAATACCGCCAACTGCGGGCTTTTTTGCAAAAATGTTTTTAGTTACTGCCGGTGCTGAAAAAGGTAATTATACCGTTATTTCTATTGCAGTTCTTAATATGGTAGTATCTCTTTATTACTATTTAAGAATAATAAAAGCTATATTTATAGACAAACCAGATACTCCGTTAGCAAAGCTTAATGGAAGTATGATGATGAAAATCTCATTTGTAATTTGTATTTCTGGTGCAATTATTATGGGCTTTGCTAGTAACTTATTTGAATATATTAATACAATAACGGGAAAATAATATGGCACTCAATCCTAATCATACCTTCGAAGACTTAGGAGAAATAAAATGCTCCATCGTAGAAAAAAACTGCTCAAAAGATAGAGTTGATTTTCTGAAAAAATTACTGGAACATAATAAATTTACAGTTATTGTTGTAAATAGTCCTACTCCTAAAGCGGCAAAACCAGCACTTAAACCTGTTACCGCTGCAACAGATGGCGAAGTTATAATTGCAGAAACACCTGCACCACCTACCCCACCCGAAACATTTACCGTTGGCGTTACAGACCTAACATTTAGCCCCACAAATGCCGTGTTTAATCGTGAATTAATTACATTAGTTGGCAAAGTTGTTACATCAAATTATTGGAAACAACTTGAAGCCGCACCCAAGGAAGAAGAATGGTATTGGAAAAAATAATGTTGTTGATTAATATTTTCTCACTACCACCTAAATTGTTTTAAGCAACTAAATATCTTGAAAATTATTATTTTCATCACATAGCATTTCTTTTGCTTTTTCAACATCAGCTTTATTGCCATGTACAATTAATAAAAATTTGCCATCTACTAAAGCATCGTGATATTTTTTTTCATTTTCATCTTTGATTCCTACAGTAGCCAAAAATGTTGCTAATCCTCCGCCTATCATTCCGAAATCAAAACCTGCTAATGCACCTACTAATGCACCGGTACCATAAATAAAGCCAAAACCGGGAATAGCAAATACACCGGTACCTACTAAAATACCTAAAGCAGTGCCTACAACTGTACCAGTACCAATACCTGCAACTTTTAACGGATTTTTTGCAGATATATGCATTTCCTCATCTATTTCCTCACTTTCTGTTTTACCCATAATAGTTAAATGCGACATAGGGAAATTTGCGTCCTTTAACTTTTGAACTGCATCTACGGCTAAATCATGATTATTAAAGATGCCTATTGTTGTTTTCATTAAATTATATTTTGAGTTGAAAGATAATAAAAATAGTTGATTTTATATAATATAACTTTAAATGAAGTGCAACATTTTTATGTTTAATAATGGTACCAATAAATGTTACATTAAACACAATTGAACCCAAAACATTGGATATATCCA